>BNWK01000088.1 GCA_025998775.1 Alphaproteobacteria bacterium
ATATATAACATTCAAAGACACACAAGCATCATTATTTCGATCACGCATGAGAAGGTATGTGCAAGGCAATGAATAACAACTCAAAATCAATCAAAATAAACTATGATTGACAAACAGAAAAGACTACACCTTCTAGAAAAAAAAAATCCTCTATAACACCCTACAGAGACACAAAAAAAGTATGCAAGTGTAAGACAGACATAAATGAAGAAGTTTGATATCACAGAATGAATGTATAGAACACAGCTCAACTCTTCAATCCCCAATTTCAAAAAAAGTAAGAACAACATTCCAAGGAATGATAATTAAAACACTAAAACTAACAGAGATCATAAATACACAGATTGAAAACAACAAGAACATGCCAACGACCCAAAAAAAAAACTAGTTTTTTCTTAGTAAATACAAGAATTACTATGAAAATTATGACTTTGTGAACATTAAATTTAAAATCTCCAGAAAAATCCTGGGTATAGGTTCTCCACCACCCCCGTTCGATTGCCACTCCTCTCTTTGTGTAAAAATTCCGTTTTTAGCGTCTCATCCTAAGCATTCAAATCTCTGCTCTAAGTATCCAAGTCTCTCCTGTAAGCATCTTACTAGTACATTGTAATTATAACTGTAAACAGGGAAAATTGGAAAAGAAATGAAAAAAAAAAGAAAAATGTAAGTGACAGGATTCGAACCTTTCCACTCATATTTTTATCATTTTTTTAGCCCATCCCACAAATTCTGAAAGCACTTCCCTCTCATCCCACTGTCCCACAAAGTCTATCCCACAAGTCCCCCTCTTATCCCACAATCCCACAAACTATCCCACAAAAAGTCCCCTTATCCCACAATCCCTCCCACAATCAAAGGGCTGTTCCATACATGGTCGTTGTTATTTGAAAAATTGATTTTTCATGTTTGCCTCGATTTTTTAGTTTGATGACAGTAATGCTTGGGAATAGGTACAAGATATTGTTCGCTATATGTCAAAATATCTTCAGCATATCTTTGATTAATTCTGAGAAAAAAACGGGAAGATTTCATCAACTAAAAAAAAAATTCCATCCACCTGACTTAGAGTGTTAAAGAATACGAAGCAAAATGAACTTCTGATTGCAATCATCAAAAGCGCTTCTTCCAATGAATTATTAACTCATCCAAAATATACATCATTTGAGTAGAATGAGCGTTGGAGAGGATGCCTTGTGTTTTTATAGTCTGGGCAGAATGTATGACAACGAAACATGTTTGTGTGTTCCTTTTTTTTTTAATAGCTGTTTTTTAGCACATATAATCGGTTTTGAATGGATTTTTGCCCCAAAAACGAGTTTTGGCTTTTTCCACTTAGTCTGATTCTATCTAACGAAAGCCACTGGAAACTTGGTTTCTTCGATTTTGCAATATCCTATCAATATAGAAAACATTCCCAAAAGGAATCCTCAAGATAATTTTTTTTTGAGAAATTTTTTTGATTTTTTGTTGAGGATTGGACTTACAAGACCAAAGAGACCATTACAATTTGTGGTAATGCTTCTAGTTTGATCGTCTATTATCATATTTAATACTTTTGATTTGTTTTTTCAGCGCTTTTGCCGTTTTGTTTAAGAAAAAAGTAATTCTATTGTTGAGGATTGTTGATTTTACACTTATGTGGAAAAGCTCATTTTAGTAATTGCCAATACATGTGGAATAGTTTGAATGGTTTATTTTAATGTTCTGATTAACTTTATTTCACATATGGGCCTTTTTCTGATCCTTTGGAATTTTTTTTATTCTCAGCCTACTGACAACCTCAGTATTTTAGCCTCTGGCCCGAGTTGCCTTTTCCATTATATGAAATGTAAGTTATGTCAAAAGATGCGCCTTAGTCTCTTCTGTGTGTGTGATATGCGTTTCTTCAGTAGATTTGCTCGTGAGACTTACTGGTGGGCCTTCTTTACTTATTGGTACTGAGTGACTGAAAATAGGTTTTTTTTTTTTTTTTTTTACAAAAACGACTTTATGTGAGTTTGTTTTGTTGTTGGAAGATGCGCAAACATCGAAAATGATAGTGTGATAGCAAGACGAGGCATAAGCGATAGTAATTTCAATATTGTTAAAATAAAGTTATTTCGACCATGAGGGAGATTTTTTCTCACTTCAATTTTTTTTTGGTTAGAGGGGAAGGAATGATGGGAATTTTTTTTTGAGCTCCTGGGAGGGTTATTAGAAAGGGGGTACACGCGATTTTTCATAAAAGTGTAAGTAAGATGCACACTAAAAATCATTTTTTTCCTGCACAAATTTTCTGAAAAATTGGGGAAAATGAACGCCACGGATGGATTTTTTAAAAATGGGGCGTTCCTGCTTTGGATCATTACAACCCTATCTCACAGCCCTGTGCCCACGCAGGTTGAAATTAGGCGATTCCCCCCCACTTAAAATACTTTAACTAACCATAAGGTTTACTAACCACACAATACACCAACCTGAGGTTAGTCTAACCAAGGTTTACTAACCATAAGGTTTACTAACCAATTTGAAACCCCGTAATTTTTTTAATTTTCAAGAAATTCATTTGGAAAATAGGTTTCTAGGTCGTTCCAGACTTTGGCGTTTGGGGCAAAATTTGTTTTGTCGACTTCTGAGTATCCATAGAGAAAATTATATAAGATTGTTCTGAACAATCAGCGAAATCAAAAGATTTGACTTGCACACTCGGAAATAATCAATTTTGAGATTTTATTTTTTGTCTTATATCATCTGCAAACCATCAGCTTTCATAGACATTTACTTTTCTTTAAAAAAAATCTGTAATACAATCCTATCAATTCTCATCACTGTTGTCTATCTGTTCTTTTGGCTGTTTTAGGTCTTTTCTTGGAATAGTATAAACTATCAGAGTTTGTTTGCGTTATTTTTTTCTTGTTTTCATCTTCTGTTTTCATGTAGACTCTGCATCTGATTCTTCTGTTAAGATTTTTGGACATTCTCAAGTTTTTCACATTCACATCGATTCTTTTTCACTCAAAGAATAGTTATTATCATTCAGTTTGCTTTGTTGGTTTTTTGTGTTCACTTGTTATTTTTAGTTTTTCAGTCTTGTTGTTTGGTGTTTCATGGAAACAGAATCAAATCAAACCCAAGTCATACCTGGGATGGTAGATAAAACATACAAGTGTTACTTGAACTCTCTGATTCAAGTTCTATTCTACATTCAAGCTTTCAGGTGGACCATCCTGAATTATACATCTGCCGAACCGATAGATCCCACTATTCTGGCTCTCAAAGATATTTTTGCCAAACTGGCAGGGGGTGGGTGGTTTATTTTCAATCGTCTTTTCGTTTTCCTTCTTTATTTTATTTTTTATTTTGTTGTATCTTAGTGCTGACAGTGAAAACCTTCTGAAATCACTAAGGTGGAGTAAAGAGCAGAAGGGGATGCAGAACGATGTCAACGAATTATTTGCTGAGCTATTTGACAAAATTAATTTGTATTCCAAAGTTTTTTTATTTTTATTTTGAAATTGTTTATTTCCATATTTTTTTCTTTAGAATTCACCATATCATGCTGTAATGCGTGTTTTCTTTTCCTTCACATTGTGCAAAATAATAAAATCACAGGATGGAATTGAGAAAGCAGTTCGATTTGAAAAATTCAATTTTCTGCCGTTTTGTACATTTTTTTATTTATCTTTACTTTTCTTTTAATATGTGATTATACACTTCTTTTCAGGGTTGACGTTATCAACTGTTATTCCCTCGAAGATTGTTTAACCAAATATTTTCGAGAAGAAGTGGTAGACCATAAATTTACAGATAAAGGAAAGGAAAGAAAATGCACTATAGTTTTTATTTTTCTTTTTCTTTTTTGTAACATCCTTAAATTTCCTTTGTGTATTTGTGTTTTTTTAGATTCGCCCATTCATCACTTTTCCACCTGTTCTCCTCATTTGGATGCAGCGGAAATTTCTAGATGTTAATTACAACCCTATCAAACTCAATCATCACGTCTCCCTACCCCACCGCCTCGATTTCAGCAGTTGCGTGCTTCCCACGGCGATTCGTGAGGAATGCGCTCAGGAGCTTGCATTAGCCAAGGCAGATCAACTGAACGAGAAGAAGAAAGATACTAGCGGGCCGAAGCAGCAAAATGCAATGGTAAATGAGACTACAAAATATAATTACAAAACTACATTTTTTCTGTTTGGTAATGTGTAGTACCCAGTGCGCAAGCGTCTTAGCGCCGATGAGAAAAAAAGCCGAAACAGGCTTCCTGTAACGCGAATGATGGTGTGTTTGCATATACATACATACATACATCCATGTATACATACATGCATCCATGCATACATACATCCATATGTACAAGCATGCGTCCTTTTGGTACGCATATGGAGTGTTTCTGTTTGGGCATGTCTCCTATATTTTATGTATTTCTCTTTTATTTCCTTTTCATTAATAAGCCTTGATATTTTACCTTTGATGCAATGATTTGTTTCCGTACAGCATACTTTGCGAGGCGACGGGGCAGCAGAAGGGGAAAGCGGCAGTGGGCGTAGTAGGATCGATCTGGAGGCGGACGTGGAGCAGCTGGCTGTATATGGGGAGTACAACTACATACTCGGAGGTGTCGTAAGCCACGGCTCGGGTGTGTCGGTAGGCCACTACCAAGCGTACCAGCGCAACTTTCGGGCAGTGCTGCAGTACATACACGCCCGCCTGAATGCTGCTGCGCCTTCTTCTTCTGTATCTTCTCTATCATCTTCCTCCTTCCTCGGCGTCGTCTCCATCTAACATCAGTACATTCACGTCATCCGTTGTATCTCCACCTGTCTCTTGGGCTTCCTTAGAAATACCCGAGTATGTGCTGGAGGGTGATTGGATCAGTTTGGATGACGCCAGGACCAGACCCTGCAAGTTTAATGAAGTTGCAGAACACTGCTTTGGCCACCATATAGATGGTGTGTGTGTGTGTGTTTGTGTGTGTGTGTGTGTGTGTGTGTGTCTGTGTCTGTGTGTTTGTGTGTGTGTACGTGTGTTTACATACGTGTGTGTGTGTGTTTGTGTGAGTGTGTATGTTTGTGTGTGTGTTTATATGTGTTTCTGTGTGTGTATGTGTGTGTGTGTGTGTGTGTGTTTGTGTGTGTGTGTGTGTGTGTGTGAGTTTATGTGTATATGTGTGTGTGTGTGTGTGTGTGTTTTTGTGAGTGTGTATGTGTGTTTGTGTGAGTGTGTATGTTTGTGTGTGTGTTTATATGTGTTTGTGTGTGTGTGTGTGTGTGTCTCTGTGTGTGTGTTTGTGTGTTTGTGTTTGTGTGTGTGTGTGTGTGTGTGTGTGTGTGTGTGTGTGTTTGTTTGTGTGTATTGGTGTGTGTGTATGTTTTTGTGTATTAGGGTGTTTATGTGTATATGTGTTTGTGTGTGTGTGCGTGCGTGTGTGTGTGTGTGTGTGTGTGTGTGTGTGTGTGTGTGTGTGTGTGTGTGTGTGTGTGTGTGTGTGTGTGTGTGTGTGTGTGTGTGTGTGTGTGTGTGTGTGTGTGTGTGTGTGTGTGTGTGTGTG
>BNWK01000089.1 GCA_025998775.1 Alphaproteobacteria bacterium
GGTTGCTAACAGCGAGGCCGTATGAGGATGCAGATTTGTATTTCGACACGGAAACGTTGATCCGTGTCATGTCGGGGGAGGAGTTTGATAGGCGTCGGGAAACTACGGGGGAGGAGGCGAAGGAGGAGTTACGGCAACAGATAAAGGCGATACAGGGGGAGGCAGAGGAGGAAGCGAGGAGACAGTTTGATCGAGCTGTGGAAGAGACGCTGAGGCAGGATGAGGAGGATCGAAGGAAAGCAGAAGAGGAACGGAAGAAAGCAGAAGAGGAACAGAGGAAGAGAGAGGAGGAGATGAATGAGAGGAATGATCAAGAATACGAAAGTCTTGTGAGCGGGATCGCAGAACAACAACGGGAGGAGCAGGAGCTGCGGGATGCGACGGAGGACATGGAATTGCGTAGGTTGCTGAGGGTTGAGGAAGATGCAGAGGTGGAGGCGGCTGCGGAGCTGCGGAAGGAGGAGGAGGAAGCGGAGGAAGCGGAGGAGGAGGGGGAGGAAGCGGAGGAGGAAGAGGAAGTGGAGTAAGCATCAGAATCAGCATACGAATTGGAGGAGGAGTCGATGGAGGATGAGGTGGAGGAAGTGGAGTAATCACCTAAATCAGTACAATCGGAGGACAAGATAGGAGAGATGGATGAGGTGAGTGGTGAGGAGGAGAGGAAAGGCCGGGAAGAAGTGGAAGAAGAGGAAGAGGAAGAAACAGGGGTTGTGGAGGTCGAAGAAGAAGAGGTGAACGTGGAAAAGCGGGAAGAAGAGCAGCCAGAAGAGGAAGAGGAAGAAGCGACTGATGAATATCCCAAACAGTTTTTGAGGGCGCCGCGAGCGTTCAAATCTTCGTAACTGTAAGATTAAAACAAAACAAAAAAAAGCTGCTCAGCTTCACAAGCACGTAAGACACACATACACACAGTTTACAATTTTTAATGTTCACTGAAATCGTAAAAAACGCACCAAAACACACGTGCGCACCCACCGATTTCACTTATACAAACACCCACAGAAAAAAAACACCGGCATGCACACCTGCCTTTATGGATGATTCCTCCCCTTTCCAGAATAAAAATTATGTCTGCATGACTCAAAAGTTCCAGACGATTGGTGGCCATTATGATTGTCTTCCTATCATCTTTCACCAACTTCATAAAGCAATTATCGAATATGCTCCTGAGAATTTTCAAAACAAAAAGGGCAAAAAAAGACACATTCACAAACATAGTGAAACGAGCAATAGACGAAAATGTGAAAAGAAAAGGAAAGAAAGAAAACAAAAATACCTTCCTACCGTCGGGTCTAAGGCAGCAAGAGGGTCATCAAGAATGTACACATCCGCGCGGCTATAAAGGCACCGCGCGAGTTGGACTCGAGCCTAAATTCACAAAAAACCATGCATTCAAGCAAATATGCACAAAACTTACATACTTGCACACGCTCACACACATCAGACATAAATATGTATATATATATACATAAATATATACACATACATACATACTCACATACGTATACAGATACTAAATACATGCATACATACATACACACACAGCCATACATACATAACTCCATCCATACAAGCACACGTACATACATACATACGTACATACATACATACATACATACATACATACGTACATACATACATACATACGTACATACACACACTCATACACACATGCATATGCATACGTCCATACATAAATGCATACAGACATACATACGTACACACGTACATACATACATACATACATGTATGCATGCATACATGTACACATGCATACATTAATACATACACACATACATACATACACGCATGCATACACATACACATACATGCATACATACTTTCTGTCCCCCACTCAGATTTGCTCCGTCGTCGCTGATTTCGGTGCTGTCGCCTTTAGTCAGTCCGTTCAAGTCCTGCTTGAGGCAGCATGATTCAATTACGTGATCATAGAGATCTTTATCAAAGGGGTCGCCAAATACAATATTATTCCTAACGAAAAAAAAAAACAGTACATAACATATTTTCACACAAAAGTTAGAAAAAGAAAGAATATTTACTATATACAGTAATTAAAGTCACACTTGATTGTGTCGTTAAACAACCAGGGCTGCTGGGGAAAATACGTTTTCTTCTTGATAGTAACCGGGACACCACCACGATTCGAAGCGTCGGACGTGCTGCTCACGTTGGCCGAGATGCCACCGTCCTCTCCACCGCCTGCGTCGCTTGACAGGCCGCCGTTCGTGCCACCGACTGCGTCGCTTGACATGCCGCCGTTCGTGCCACCGCCTGCGTCGCTTGACATGCCGCCGTTCGTGCCACCGCCTGCGCCGCTTGACATGCCGCCGTTCGTGCCACCGCCTGCGTTGATTGAGCTGCCGCTGTTTCCATGCGAAGCATCGCCACCATGGTTTGTGCTGTCAGAACTAGCAAGTGCGGAGAGAAGGGAAGACTTTCCAGATCCAGTTTCGCCTACGACCTGTGTGAATGAATCAAAGGAAGTGACTATGAGTGTATACATCAAAGGCCGCATGCACAAACACACATACACAGATTTGCAAGCAAAAAAATGTGAGATACTTGTCGACAGTACACATGCATCCAAACCATAACAAGCTTGCATTCTGGATCGACATCGACACTTTGAAGAGGGAATGACACTCTGGGGGATGCAGCAACCTTATTTTCATTCTTCGGGAAGAGAAACTGTTCCAATCGCTTTTGGCTTACTTTCATGGTGCAGTATTGGTGACTAATAATTATTACATGAAAAGGATGATAGAATTTAGACAAAAAACAGAGATCATGCTCAACAAAACAAAAACAAAGCATACAAAGACTGCGGGATGAACAATACCGTCGAAGAGAGATCTGTAGCGTAGATAAAAAAGAAAAAAATAAAATCAAGTTTCCATTTGAATACTCATGCACAAATACGTACATACAAATGAGAACGCATCACATACACACGCTTCGTACTTATGAGCATCTGTGCATCGGGCAATATCATTGATTTCACATCTATCTGCGTAATCGTCTTCCCTTAAAGAAAGTAGAAATTCGAATAAAACACAAAAATTTTTTCGTAAACAAAGCATCCACTAAATCAGAAATAGACTACACTTTAAGCAATAAAAAACAAAAATAAAAGAACCACTAACACGCTTCTTTAGTGTCAATTGGATTACAAAGATGAACGTACAACGCAGAATACAGCAGAGAATCAATTGAAAGAAAAGCAGAAACCCCTAAAATGGAAATTCTCATAAAAGCAAAAACTTAAGAAGCCAAACGCCGCAAAATACTTGCTTTTTTCTCGAACTGAGGATTCTGTTGATGAATACAGTTTCTAGTCCTCGAGATTTTATTTCTCTCATTCCTTAAAAAAAAAGTTTAGAATTGAGATACAGTAGTAACCTGTCAGTGATTCGTTCGTTAACCCAATAACATCCTCCCTCAAGTGGCCCAAAGCAGTCTGAAACACCTTCATCAATAACATTATGACAATTTCAACAGCAAAAGCAGCCACTAAAACCTGCAGGACAAGACACAAAAAGAACAATTTAAGAACAAATAATCATACCGCAAGAGCAATACCAACATATTTTAAACCCATTTGGATCGAACCAAATACAAAAACTACAAGTACTTTGAGAACTGCAAAAGGTATAGCAACAACTTCTGATAACTTATTGGTGAAATTTGGAACATCAGTTGCAACGACAGACAGTATGTTGGCTTCGTTTTCTGTCACAAAAAAAAAAAAGAAAGAAAATGTTATGATCTTACAAACTATGACTATTGCAGAACATTTTATCATACATTGCTGAGGTAATAATTGCGCGCATTTTCACCTGAGTATGCAGCATAATCCTTTCCCCGAGCGTTCGCAAAATACCCTGAATTGTGGGTAAAATAACCAACAACATCACCCAAAACCAAGGAAACGGTCCTTTTTCGGTTTCAGATTTTGGTGTAATTTGTTCAACAACAAAAGATTGACCCACCTCAACCCCCGCATCAATAAGAAGAAGAAGAACATAAATCGGGATGTTACAGAAGAAAAATTTTTTGATATAGAAGCAAAAAATTCCATTTGAACATAATTTGAAGGTTTTCACAACGTTGAGTGCTTTGTCTTTTTCACAAATCTTCGATGAAGGTTTCCCATTGCAAATCAGTGAGAAGAAAAAAGAATAAAATAAATTAATCCAAAACGAATGAGAATCCTCCTCAGATCTCATTTCAAATTTCAAAAAACTTCTTAGTAACTAAAAATTATCAAAAAACTAATAAAACCAATATTTCAAAACAACGAATGAAACAAAGAACCCGTGGATAAAGTAGATACTGAAAGTGGAGTGTCAAGACCCCCCCCTCTTCGTACTTTTTCTTTCTCTCTCTCTCACCACACTTCCATGCTCTTGCTTTGCTGGCTCTCATCCACGCACTTAAACCTCCACACTGTGCACTACTATTGCATGTCAATGCTTCTGCGTCAGTAGTCCGTCGCACTAAGTTCTTTGTGATACCTAACACAGTTCATTCCGGATAAATCTTTCAAGAAAATTCAAGATTTATGCGAATTCAAGATTTATCCGGATTTTCTTCATCAATAGAAGAGTACACGGGGACAGGAAAATTGAAGATTTACGCGAATAAAAGATTTATCCGTTCAAGATTTATCCGGAATGAACTGTATGGTTTTTATTTTCTTTTCCATGTTCATTCTATTTCTATTAAACACCCCACTCGAGAGAGATAAGAATGTCATTTTTTAGGTCAAATTTGGACACTTTCGATTTTGGCCACTTACTTATTATTTTCTTATTATCTAACATTTTTCCACATAAATAATAAACATTTCCACATAAATTCGATAAAATATATAAAAAATTTTCATTAAAATCCAACTTAGTATTTAAAAAAATCCAACATCCCCGATATTCAAAACCAATTTTTCATCAAAAATTTTCATCAAAATCCAACATCCCCGATATTCAAAAATGGTTTTTCATCAAAAATTTTTTACATCCACGATATTCAAAAATGGTTTTCCTTTTTTTTTCAACATCAAAAATCCATCATCCCCGATATTCAAAAATGGTTTTTCATCATCAAAATCCAACATCCCCGATATTCAAAACCGATTTTTCATCAAAAATTTTTCCAACTTTTTTTTATTTTTTTTCCATTTTTTTCCGACATCGATTCCACCAAAACCAAAAACATCTCTTTCCGACATTACCAAAATACGAACCACGAAAATCAAAATTGAATTTTTAAGGGATCAATAATTTAGTATTTCATCAACAAGTTTGCACTTCTTTATTTTTCAAATTTTTCACATTTTTTTTATTTTTTTCCAATTTTCCAGGTATAAAAAAAATCAATGACAGAACAAAGATTTGAATTTCTGCCTGACACCAACATGCCTACTTATTATTTGGTTTTTCAATTTTTCCATTTTTTCCTTTTTAATTTTTGACACTAAATTTATTTTTTTTTTTTTTTTTGCTATTCTAA
>BNWK01000090.1 GCA_025998775.1 Alphaproteobacteria bacterium
CACACACACACACACACACACACCCACACACACAACCCCACATTCACGCCTCGCACAGACACAAACAATAACCCTGAATATGCACACATCTGAACGTACGTTCATACTCACTGTTCAAATAACACTCACCCACACTTTCGCACCCACACCCACATAGGGTTTAGAATCCTGCGCCCTTTTTCTTACTTACTGATCCCTTTTTGATCCCCTTTTTTTTGGGCGCAAAGGTGATCCCTTTTTAGTAAGTGATCCCTTTTTGGTCTCTTTTTGTTGGGTGCAGAATTTCAGCTTTTTTTGTCTTTTTAGTTTGTTTGGCTGGATTTAACGACTTTTTTACATCATAGTTATGGTTTTGTGTTCAAAAGATTGGAAAATTTGTTGAGAATTGATGGAAAGCTTGCAATATGTTGTTGCACATTCAATTTTATAAATGTGGAGAATTGATTGGAGAGGTTTTCATACTCCTCAATGTGTGCATTTCTTTTTTAGCTGCTTCTATTGTGATTCCAAAACCCTCTTTTGTCACTCAGGTAAGAATTGTCTTTATCACTACCTATTGATGTTTGTGTTTAGTTGTGCTTATTTGTGCTTAGAAAAGATTATTTGAGAATGGAAAAAATATCGATAGATTAAACAGGTGAAAAATGAGCTTTGCCATTTTCAATGGGAGTTGGCATCAGGTTGTACCCACAAAAAGGTGGATTCTGTTAACCGTTTGCTGGACACCAAACCATTATCACCACCATGTAGAGGCATATGAGGACTATAAATCCCTGTAAAAAATGGAAGATATAATTATAAAATGAAATCACACAACAATAATGAATATCTAAAAATCATGAAAAAAATATGAAGGGGGTGCAAAGAACTTTTTGTGTGCTTAATTAAGAACAAAACAAACTTAATGCGCTCAAGAACAGTAATAATACAAATCATTTCCCGTTTAGAAATCGGGAAATAACCAGGAACTGGTGAAGAGCTGCAAAAAAAACAAAAAAAACAAAAAAAAAAAACATTCTGTTAAACGTAAATATGGAAAAAAACAGAAAGTACCAAAATTTGAGTTCATAGCGGAGAAGTATATCCACGACGAAATTAGAGTGTATTATAATACCAATAAGGAATAATATCAATGTTTTCAAAAAAAACTGGCAATCATCAAAACTTCCTTCTTTAAATGAAAAAGATTGAAAGCACAAATAGAAGAATTTATAAAAAATCCTCCTTGCAAATATTCAAGTTGAAAAAGGCCAAGTTAGTCATTACACCAACCTATTTTTAACTATTAAGTGAACAAAAAAAGAATAAAGAAGAAAATTCCAAGCAAAATGTTGTAATAAAAAAGGAACGGTTAATTTTTTTGAGTATTTATCAATCAAACTCATTGCGCAGTTGAATGTGAATATGTTTGGTAAATTTATTTCAAACCACTTAGTAAGGAAATCATTTCCAATGTTGATATTTACTTTTTAGTTATTGGTTGCAGTCCTTAATTATGCATTTTTCATCACGCTGAATCAAGTTTTACATTCTTTGAAGTGAATTTCTAATGTTAGAACTATATTTGTTCAACAGTTTCCTCAATACTGGTACTTTTTTGGATATATGTTTCTCTGCGATTTTTAGTCCTCTCCACACCCTAGTTTATTTGGCATTTGAAGTGACCAATGGGTATGGCCTATTGCCAACTCCCAATAGAAGTTTTGTTAATTATTTTTGTGTGCTTAATTTTTATTAGTTGGGATAAAAAGCCGAATTTGTGAAGGCACTGGATTCCCTTGTAAATTCCTTTCAAATCACAGTAGGTTTTGGTTGTATTATGGAATTGCTTTTTTTTTTAATACCTGTATGCAGTGCATCAGTGGGAGTGAGGACCGTGTGAGTGGATAAGTGTTGTGTTGCTTGCGTGTGCATGGTGGAGGATAGTGCATTGGTTATGCTTGTATAGACCGACGAAAGAGAAGATATAACAGAATGAGTGTGTCCGTGTAGATATGCATAAACACCATGGGTGTGTATTTTTGAACCAGATATTACAAACTCAGGTTTCAAATGAAAAGGACTGTATTCTGATATTCGGCTATGACCTCTGAGAATTATATGGGGAAGGAAACTTCAGTGCATAATGGGAAAATATCGTTTGTTTACGTTTTTGGTTGTTTACTCACACTTCAGATTTGTTTATATTTCGGAACTCACGTGTTGATGGTTGTGTATTTTGCAGTTGCTCTCTTGTTTTTCGGACCCCAAGTAATATTATTTTAATGATTAGATTGAACAGTATTTGATTTTCAGTTGGGTTTCTTTTTGAAAGTTGAGGTTTGAACATTTACAGGCCACTTTGTGCAAATGAAACATATCGATGAATGTATGAGGTTGTATGTGTTTGAACCCATTTGAAAATTCACGCCTCGCACAGACACAAACAATAACCCTGAATATGCACACATCTGAACGTACGTTCATACTCACTGTTCAAATAACACTCACCCACACTTTCGCACCCACACCCACACCCATACCCACACTCTATTGGACATACCAGCAGGCGGTGAAAAAGGAAAGAAAACAAGGAAAACGATTAAGATGTGACGAGAATGAAGATGATGGCAAAGAAGGTTTTCATAATGAAAACTTTCTTACTGAAACCAACCCAGTGCACTTTTACTCATCCAGGGACGAAATAAATCAACAAATCAGTCACGAAACCGCTGTTATTCAGGTTGAGAAAAAAATCAGCTGAACTTTTGCCCTTCCCACCTTCCTTTCCCTTACCAATGTATACTCCTTTACAAGTCAAGAGTTATTGGGTAATTTTTGGTCTAATGAAACGCTCAGACAGAAATAATTATTTATTCATTTAATGTTCGTTATTTCTCAAGGTGATAATTCCCACCTGTTCATTAGCATTTTTCCTTTTTCAATTTTCTTGTTTTATAATTTTGACTTTTTCTCTCAGTTTCTTCTACGATTACCAGCAAATAAAGGAGTTGCGTATGAATTCCAAATCATTAATCTGACCGGTAACATGTTTTTTCAATTCGTGTGTTCGTACTCCGGCTGATGTTCTCCAAGTGCTAAGAAAGAAAAAGTGTCTACTTCCAGAATCAGTCTCTGCTCCTCCCCTCATCCGCCCTACTTCTGTTTGTGCCAGTGGAGTGAGCTATAGTCTCGTCTGATTCCTCATTCCTGACTGACTTCTGACTGACCTGACAGACCTTCTGACTGGTTGACAGTGCGCTTCTATTTTTTACCCCTGTCCACACGACATTACAACACGTCGACAATGTTCAACACTTCCTCATCGTGTGTGCTTTGGTTTGCTGCATTTCCTTCGTACCTACGCATGGGACAAGTCTGCTGTTCTACAGGTGGAAGATGCTGTCGTTGCATTTTCTTTAACAAAAAGGTCAGAACCACTTCCTTCTTCATGTTATGGTTTTCCTCCATCTTTCTCTTCTTCCTCTTGCGTCGTCTCTTTTACTATATCACAGTTACGCAGACATTATCTTTGTAAAATTAGGCCGAATTCTACTCATTATCTCTGGGAGTGACTTCCGAATGGTGTCCTCCACGCACCTTCGCCTGCAGGACACAGTTCGGATAGTCTCTTCCTGTATGGTGGGGGGATCGTTGTGCATGAGACTTCCTGTCCTTTCTTGCATCTTCTTTTTCCCCGCCTTTCTTTTCAGTACACGTTCATCTGCACTTTAGCGCATTAGAGCATTGGACAGTCTGTTATTCTGTCGTGTCATCTCATTCGTGCCTGCGCATGGGACAGTCTGTTGTTCTGTCGTGTCATCTCATTCGTGCCTGCGCATTGGACAGTCTGTTGTTCTGTCGTGTCATCTCATTCGTGCCTGCGCATTGGACAGTCTGTTATTCTGTCGTGTCATCTCATTCGTGCCTGCGCATGGGACAGTCTGTTGTTCTGTCGTGTCATCATTTTGAACACATCATCTGTATGTGAATGATGCAGAAGTTTCGCCCTACTTAATAAACGTTAGATCCTCTTTTTTCTTCCACATCACGGTTTTGTTCTTTCCTTTTCCTCCTTCCTCCTCTTGTTTGCTACACTCTCTGCTCAACATCGACTTGGCCATCTGAGCGATGCCCTGCATACACCTTCGCATCATGGATACTATTCGGATGGTCTCTTCATGTGTGTTGAGGGGATAGTTGTGGAAAAGACTTCCTCCCTTGCAACATCTTTCCGATCAACCTATCGCTTTCTCCCTCTGCCCAACGTCATTGCTACTTTGTTTTTTCGCAATTTCCGTGCTTTGAAAGCCACTCCAACTCGCATGGCAATGTTTGCCAGTGCAAATCTTGGACGCTGCCACTGTGCTGACGTACTGTATCCGCAGTTCTGCGGATGGAACATCGATGCAGGAGGAAGCCGGCAGACTTACACTCGGCAGACCATCACCATGCAGGAGGATACGTCATCCGATGAGTTGTCTTTCTTTGCGTACATCAATCTTTCTATTCTCCTTTTCACGCACACACAGTACCACTGCTGCTGGTCGAGTTGGTTGATCTAGCGTTCACTCAAGCTTAACCTTTACTTGTCTGCTGACACCTCTCTCTTCTTCGCTTTACGTGGCTTTGAGTGTTCTTCCACACACACACATCTCATTCCTTCTCCTGTCTGGACTGGGATAGAGTGGGGAGGGGACTTGTCTCTATCCCTCCTACTGCTGTGTATCTGTGTAGTTCTTTGTTTACACTTCCGCCATTGCCTTTACATCCTCCATCACACCTACTGCTACTGACTGAGACTGCTGTGTCGCATGTCTCGACGTCTCTCCCGTACCAACCAACCCGGGTAATAATTGCCGCTTTCATTGTTTCAGCTTCATTCACCTTTACTGATCAGCCACAGTTGTTTATACGGAGCCTCCATTTGCTGCACTACTACTTTTTAGTGATGTAGACTGAATGGATACTCTGATGTTAATTGTGTTCTTACCAGTTCTTAATCCCACTCTGCTGTGCGAAATGTAATGTCAAGAGCTCTTCTGAAGAGAGAATCTCAATGAAGGATTTATCAGCCACTACTTAGACTACTCACTCTGCATTTCCTTTTCCATCTTCCTCTATTACAAAAAAAATGAGGAAATTATTAAATATATGTCGCATTTTCCCTCTTCGGTCTTTCGTCTGGCACGTCAAATATAAATTGTTAGTGCTTCATTGTCCGCTGTCCCTGCACTTCCTGCTTTTGCTTCTGCACTTCCTGCTCATCCACCCATCCTTGCCATGCACTCTTCGGTACATCCTCTCGCACGCCTCATCTGGAGCACGTCGTTCGAATCGACTTCGCCCTCGCACAACACATACCCTGCTCACCGCGTTTATTTCCGGATCCATCTCACTCTACGCA
>BNWK01000091.1 GCA_025998775.1 Alphaproteobacteria bacterium
GCAGTACTGCCTTGATATGTTCTTTCAATTGAATATCCTCAAACCTTTGATACCATCGTATAACTTGTTGAGGCTACTATACAACTTATCTCATCAAAAGTTCAAATTATTTTTACACAGATCCTTAGCCGCGGCGATTGCTCCGATTATCGGCAGCTACACAACTTTGCTTTTCGGCTGGAGAGGCAACTTCTATCTGTTCTTAATTTTAGGGATTGCCAGCTACGTTTTTGGATATTTTTTTCTACCAGCCGGCGTTAGGAATAACGATATTTCTGTAAGCCTAATCGAATATGTAAAAATCCTAAAAAACAAAAAAGCCATGAGCTACGTTTTCACCATATGTTCTTTGATAGTTGGTTACTGGGTATTCATCGCCATGGCTCCACTCTTGTACGTAAATGATTTTGGAGTAAGTTTGAAGCATTTTGGATGGTATCAGGGATCGTTGGCTGCAACATTTGCTCTGGTCAGCCTTTCCAGCGAGAAATTGTTCAATCTTTTCGGAGTGAAAAAATGTTTTTGGTGGGGAATGGCGTTTTTCGCTTTGGCGCTTGCATCAATTCTGCTGCTGTTGTTGACGAACTCCCAAAATCCTCTATTGATAACTATGGCTTTGGTCATGTTGTCTGCAGCTATGGTTTGTCCTGTAAATATATTATGCCCCCATGCGTTCGAGGCTGCCCCCAATGAAAAGGGAAAACTTATGGCCATGCTTACACTGGTAAAGTTTGGAACTGTTAGTTTTTTGGTACAGATTACCAGCTTCTTCTACAACGAAAGCTTTTTAGCAATCGGCCTGACAGTCTCCGCAACTATCGTGGCATCTCTGATGCTATGCCATAAATTGCTGAAAATGGATAATGTTTTCGAGAAAGTATGAGCATATTCACAGACAACACCACAAGCATTCACGGAGATGTCGGTAGAAAGTGGCTTTGCGATTTGGATTCTATTGATCCAGTTCGTATTGCACAGTGGACTTTTGTAAAATCCGTATTATGCTGGATTTGGACTTTGGAAACGCCAAACCAAGACCGATCAGAATTAGCGAAATTGTTCGATAAAGTTGTGGGAGATAAAACATGAGATCTAGCATTTTTAATTTAATCGTAGCTTTTTCTCTTCTTGTTGGATGTTCGGAGAAAAGCATTGATACGGAAAGACCACAAGAAACGCAAAAAGCTGTTTCAATTAAAGCAATCGAAGATTTGGAAAAATTGCCGAAGGACGAGATAAATGTCAATCAAACTCCACACTCTGAAATGATGAAAATTCTTGATGAATTGATAGTTCGATCTTGCAGGTGTCATTGTTCAACTGAAGATCAGATTTTCGATGCTGTTCGAAAAATAGTTACAGAAAATCAAATCTCCAATCAAGATTTAGCCGAGTACATGGACGATTTTTCGGAGATCCGAAATAAGATATACGATATTGTCGAATTCACTTGTCAGTTGGAATTTGCTAGAAAAACTTACGCAGAAAAAATTGATTTGAATATCATTCTCGATTGCGTTAACAAGAAATCATTTGAAAACGGCTTGATGTCACGTGAGGAAATCAGTGAACCTATTATAAAAGCCAAGCGTTCAATTAAGGATGAACTTCAGAGTGTTGGTTGCGGAACAGTTTGGAAAGATTATGCCAAATACAATTTCGTACTGAATAAAGTTTTTGGTAGAAAAACAGAGGCTCCTAGTTATACGAAATTACCATCAGAGAGATACGAAAATTATATGAAAATCGTTGAAAAAGTATACTCCTTTGCCTGCGATAGTATCTTTGAAAATTGTAAATACTCGCTTGCTCGAAATTTTTCAAAACATGGCGTGAATAAAAAAATTATTTGCAAAATATTCGTTTTATCTGACGAAGAATTTGAGGATTTTATTAAATCATGAAAATCGATTATCTCGCAAATCATCAGGATTTGATTCCCATAGTTGCCCAATGGTATTTCGATGCCTGGAGAAAATATACGAAAGATCCATCCATTACTGAACGAATTCAAACCAAGCTTTTGAGTCGTTTGAACATAAATAAGCTCGATATATGTTTTTTATATTTTCAAAATGATGAATTGATTGGCACAATTAGTTTGGCAGAAAAGGATATTCCGAATAACGAAAGTTTTACTCCGTGTTTATCCAATCTATTTGTTATCGAAAAATATCGTCGACAAAAAATTGGAGAGAATCTCGTGGAGTACGCAAAGCGGCAGGCGAAAAATTTTGGATTTGAAAATTTATATCTTTACACAACTGATAAAACCGTGCATTTTTGGTACGAAAAACTTGGCTGGAAAATCATCAGAGAAGATGTAATGAATGGATTCGATATAAAAATTATGGAGATGGAATTGTGATGTCCATCTCTAAATCCGATCTTGCTAATTAGCTCAAGTAATTCTATCATGCCTGGATAGTAATTGGAGTCGGTCGGTATCATGAAAATTCTCGTTTAAATCGTCTTGCTTATTGGCGTGAAATTCAAGCCAATTTTTCGTTGTAGATTTAGAGAGAAATATCATGCGTAGCCCAATTCAAATAATCGCTTTCAGTTTATCATTTCCGCACAAAGTATGTTTTGAGAATTTTTCTACGCAAATTTCGTTTGGCGATCGCATTGGAATTATCGGAAGAAACGGCAATGGAAAGTCGTCATTGCTAAAAATGATCGTCGAGAAAAATCCGGAAATTCCGTTGGCATATATTCCGCAAATTATCGATGATTTCGATTCGCTAAGCGGTGGAGAACGTTTCAATAAATCGTTGTCATATGCGCTGAGCGAAAATCCAGAAGCACTTTTGCTGGACGAACCGACGAATCATCTGGATCTGCAAAATCGCAAAAGCCTAATGCGCATGCTGAAGTCGTACTACGGCACTTTAATTATCGTAACCCATGACAAGGAATTGCTGCACAGCTGCGTCGATATTTTGTGGCACATCGATGACGGAAAGATCACAGTTTTTTGCGGAAGTTACGACGATTATATGAGTGAAATGCAGTTGAAACGACAGTCGATTTTTCATCAGATGGAATTGCTGGAACGCGAGAAAAAATCTATGCACAAAGGTTTGATGAAGGAACAGGAAAGAGCGTCAAAAAGCAAAGCCAGCGGCAAGAAAAAAGTCGCACTGGAAAATGGATGAAAGAGGTTGGAGATCTGAAAGGCATGAAGGCAGAAAAATCCCAGGGCAGCAAATTGAAGTCCATCGATGAAAGAAAACATGTATTGTCGGAGCAACTGTCGCAAATGCGTCTGCCGGAAATCATCGTTCCGAAATTTAATTTATCGCATCAGGAGGTTGGTGAAAAAACTATTTAGAAAAAACGAAGAGGTGAACGTGCCAGTAAAAAATCTTTCTTGCGGAGAAAAAGCTCGGCTATCGCTCGCGAAAATCGCTGCCAATCCTCCGAAGCTTTTAATCCTGGATGAAATTACAAACAATATTGATCTGGAAACGCGCGATCACATTGTCGAAATTTTGCGCGAGTACCCTGCGGCAATGATTATCATATCCCATGACGAGATTTTTTTAGATGAAATCGGAGTTGAAAAATGGCATATAAAACAGTAGATTGCTCACTGAAGAGTATCCTGAGTGTGACTATCCCAATTTGGTTGTCGATATTATCTACGCAATTAATGTACGCAATCGATAGATTTATGCTGGCCGGATATTCCATCGATTCCATGAACGCGGCGGTAGTGGCCGGTGCTTTTGTGGAACCGTTTGCCTATATGTTTATTGGACTGGTGGCGACGGCGGAAATTTTTGTTGGACAATACAATGGAGCGAAAGACTATGATAAATTGGCGGCTCCAACGTGGCAGATGATTTATCTTTCGCTTGCGTTGATCGTATTTTCTTGTCCGATAGCTTATTTTTCCGAATATCTAAATATGCTTCCCGAATATTTCAAAAAAGAAGGAATAATTTATCAAAAGATACTTATGTATTTCCTACCGCTTTCGCTTATCAAAATTTCTTTTTCGACATTTTTTGTTGGGCAAGGAAAAACGAGGATTTTAACATTTGCCATTGCGACGGGAGCTATAGTTAATATCGGTCTCGATTACATTTTTATATACGCGTATGGCATGGGATGCAAAGGTGCGGCAATCGCCACTGTAATCGCGGAATTCGTTCCGGTTCTAATTTTCGCTTCGGTATTTTTCAGTAAAGAAAATAGAAAGGCTTTCAATACACTACGAAATTGCAGATTTAATAAAAAATTATCCTGGGAATGCATAACAATAGGCTTTCCTCTGGCCTTTGGAAATTTCGTAATTTTGGTCGCTTGGTATTTTGTTCAAGCTGCGGCAAATAATGTTTCGAAGGACGCGGCAACAGTATTTAATATCGGAGTAAGCACTTACAACTTATTTGTTTCCGCCGCCATGGCTCTGGAAAAATCCAGCTCGGCAATTTGTGCAAACATGATTGGGGCTAACGATTTAAAATCAGTGGAAAAATCCTATAGAATTTTTATCGGCATTAGTCTACTCGTCGGATTTTTTGCGACGGCGTGCTTAATCGTTTCTCCAGAATGGATTTTACGTCTGCTTGACGTTCTCCCGGACAACTTGTCCACGCTGTACGACGAAATTCGCATAATGTTTTGCGTGGTTGCGGTTAGCGTTACGTTGGAAGCGATTCTCTGCTCAACTTGGGGAATCCTAGTGGCTGGCGGCGATACGAAATATGCGATGATGACATATTTAATATGCCTGTGGGTATTTACGGTCATTCCAACAGCAATTCTCCATTATTTTCATATGTTGCATCATGTTCAGCTCGTATTCGGATTCATGTCTGTATGTTGCTTTGTTTCTTGGCTTTTGCTGCATCGCAGATATAGAAGCCTGAAATGGTACAATAAGTTGGTGTAAAAGTGGGACATCTTGACATAACTTCCGAACCAGTCTGTGTTGGATATTTTTGATTATTCATCTTCCTTCTTAATCACCAACTTTGAAATTCCAACAGCTGCGAGTCCGGCTTCTATAATTGCGTCGATGTAATCTGGTGTGAAATACATCACGACAGCAGCAATAATCCCAAATTCCCTGAAATTAACCTCCACAGCATTTAAATTTTAGATGAAATGACTTGGAAATGAGAGAAGAAAGCGTTATCTTTGGTGGTAGTTAATAACTACCACTAGGGAGTATATTTTATGTCGTTACATATTAAAACGATCGGTGGCTGCAAGTATGTTTACGATGTTAAATCGTATCGAGACGAAACCAAAAAAGTCAAAAAAATTACAACCTATATGGGGCCACTTATAGACTCAAACACCAAAGAATATGCGCCAAAAAAAAGCAAATCAGT
>BNWK01000092.1 GCA_025998775.1 Alphaproteobacteria bacterium
TTACTGTCATCGAGTTGAATGAAATTTTCCGACAGGCTCAGCAATCCGAAATTATCATGAATTCTCATAGAATAGTGAACGGAAAATATCCGGAAATTAACAACAGCGAGAGTTCGGATTTTTTCTTTAATAGCGAGGACGATCAAGAGAAAGTTTTGGAAAAAATTATCAGTCTCGTAAAAACAAGAATCCCGAAAAAATTTGGCTACGATCCGATTAGTGATATTCAAGTTCTGACTCCAATGAATCGCGGTATTGTTGGGACATCTAAAATGAACGAGTCTCTGCAGGAAGCTCTGAATCCCAACGGTTTCGAGATAACTCGCGGAGGCCGTCGCTATCGAGTCGGAGATAAGGTTATGCAAATCAGAAACAATTATGACAAAAATGTTTTCAACGGAGATATCGGATTCATTTCTGATATAGATGCTGAAAATCAGCAAATTTTTGTGAATATCGATGGAAACAATATCAATTACGAGTATTCCGAATTAGACGAACTTGTCTTGGCCTATGCGGTTTCGATTCACAAATCCCAGGGCTCGGAATATCCTGTGGTTGTGATACCGTTGGTCATGTCGCACTATATGATGCTTCAGCGAAATCTCATATATACGGGAATTACGCGAGGCAAAAAACTTGTCGTAATCGTCGGTAGCAAAAAAGCTATGTTCATTTCCGTGAACAACGACAAAACCATGAAAAGAAATACTTGGCTGAAGGAGCGCTTGAAATAATTGCATGCCAGTACAAAAAACAACTGCAAAATCAGCTCTTCATGTCATGAATACGCATCCGCCACGAACTGGGACATAAATCCTCATGTATTTTTCTTAAGCGTTTACCTCTGTAAAAGCCTCAAACAACAGCTTCTTTTAGATTTTTTCCTGGCTTAAACTTTACAGTTCTATACGCTGGAACAGCAGTACTTTTGCCAGTTTTAAAATCACGTCCCGTTCTGGCACTCCGCTCTGCTCTCGAAAATGAGCCAAAACCAACGCGGCTTACGTCGTCACCTTGCGCAAGGCTTTTGCTTATAACTTTGACAAAACCATTCAAAAACTTCTCCGCATTTTCTTGACTAAACTCTGTTTTTTCGGCAATAGCCTTCACGAGATCGTGTTTGTTCATTTTTATTCTCCAAAATCATCCGAAAAAATCCTACAATGAAATTATGGCGACTGCAAAACAAGCGATTATGTTCAAAGTAGCTTTTCTGTAAAATCTTCGCTTCCTTTGAAAACCACAGTCAGATAAGGTGGGGCTTCGCTTTCTCGAAATGACCTGCCAGACAACAAATATAGATTTACATATCCTTTTTCGTACAATAGCTTTGCCAAAGCAAATCCATTCATGCCATCTTTTAACTCATAATCAGTAACGATTCTTGTATCTTTGTGGTATTTGTCTAAATTGCTCAAAAAATCTTTGGCGCTGGTATAAGTATCCATTAGCAATTCATCTTTTTTTAAAATAGCTAATGCTTCCAAAAAAGATGCATCATTGTCGATGACGACTAAATCCACATTCTTCAGCTGCTCTTCTATTGCTACGGAGAGCCTATCTATATATGCTTTAGGCAATAGCTTGGTAACTTTAAATTTTTCAAGAAAATCTTTTATTTGGTAGACATATACACTTGTTACAACGATGGATCGCTTTTGTATATTGCATTTTTCTATAACGTCTACGCCGTTTATACCTTGATTTCTCAGCTCATAATCAGTCAATAGGAAAAATCTGTTCTTTTCTTTCGAAGAATTTATAAAGCTGATCGTTTCCGAACCTTGGGTGAAATATTTTATAGTGATGTCACTCAAATATTGCTCTAAACGATTTTTCCAAATGCTGTGAATCGACGGATCATCATCTAATACAACTACAGTATCGCCTTTATGCAGTGCAATTTTATCAGTAAACCAATTTGGATAATCTGATTTTGGAAACGTGAGAGTAATTTCAGTTCCAACATTTTCCGTTGAATCGATTGACATATGGCCATTCATCTTTAATATTGTGTCTCTAATTTGCCGCATGCCAATGCCGTGTCCGCTTTCTTTAGTGCTAGCTACTTGCTCATTTTCCATGAGTTTTGTAACCACTTCTTTCGGCATACCTGCTCCATTGTCATTTATAACGATTTTATTTTTTTGATCTTCTTCAATAAACTTTATCGCTATAAGCCCATTGTTGTTTTTAAGAGCTTCTACGGCGTTATTTAGCAAATTAGATATCATACGGCAAAAGTCAGAATAATTTCCTCTTATAAAAACGAAACTGCTGGCCATTGTATATGAATAATCGAACCTTACGTTTTTCAAATCTCTATACTGATATTTTTTGTCATTTAATACTTCCGATATGCAAAAAGGAAACAAAACGTATGCATCCTCATCTGATGATCTTTGCCCCTCTTTGCCATAACCATTTAGCAGATTATGCGCGATACTTCTAATGCTTGTTATTACATTTCTCAAGATAATATGTTCTTTCTCTGGAATACTCGCACACTTATTCGCAAACATAGACAGTGCAGCCAACGGTGATTGAATATCGTGTGCCATTTGCTCAGAGATGTTTTTTCTAATTTCAAGTTCTTCGGCCTTTTTACGATCAGTAACATCAAGCGAAGTGCCTATAATTCCAACAACTCTACCTTTATCATTATAAAGCGGAGATTTTTTAGTTAGCATTATTATCTTTGTGCCATCGGCAAGAGTTGGAGTCTCTATTATCTCTTCTGAAATTTCAGTTTGCATAATTCTTTGATCTGTTTCTTTTAGAACATCCGCAATGTCCCTCCATGAAAAATCACGATCTGTTTTTCCAATTATGTCATCTGGAGAGTTCAATCCAAGAATTTCAGCCCCCATTTTATTGCATCCTAAATAAACTCCATCTCTATTCTTCCAATAAATGCTACCCGGAATATATGCCAATATATTATTTATGGAAATTTGATCTTCTTCTTTTGTCATATCACTAACTCACTGTAAATTTATTGCTATATATCCCTGATTTGGCGAAACTAACGAGTCATCTCCATAAACTTTTTTCAAAAAATCGGGAATCTCCTTATATATAAACAAAGACGAATGCACATTAAGGATGTCATGAGAATTTATAAACAATGGAAATTCGGATAAAAAGTATTTAACGGCAATATCTAATGATTCATTGCTGACATTATCAAAAGCGTATTTGCTATCTAAAACCCATTTTGAAGTTGTAATACACCCATTTCTAAAGTTTTCATCATTTTTGTACAAATTTAAACAATCGTTATAGAGCCTTACATAAACCCCGTTGTGCATCAGATCACTTAAACAGATTATTTTATTTCTCGCTTCAGTTTCTGAAAGTGTGTTCGAAACAAGAGCCTTTATCGCCTTATTTTTTAAATAATTATCCTGTCTCCTTGTTTTTCTTTTGGCCTTATCTTCAGGATATCCTATCGCTTGAAATGTATATACTGAAACTTCGTCTGGAATAAAGATATTTATTTCTTGAAAATTATCCAAAGCCCAGCGGAAAAGTTTTTCTAAATTACTTTCTGAAAAATAACTATTAAACGGACTTATACCAACCAAAGCATGTTCTCCTAAATTAAACAGTTGCTCCGATATTGCATTAGCATATTCTTTTGTAATTGTGAGGGGGATATTTAGCATATATTAAACCAAGCTTCTTTGCTCCGCTTTACACACCTGCTTGTATTCATTTCTTCATTTACCTCAATTCATATTACGTAACGCTAAAACAACCACAAGATGTATCGCACATGATTATATTGCGCTATTCGCATTGAAAGTCAACATTAACCTTTGTGCGCACTATCGAATTTATGGGATTCGCCAAGTACTTAAAACCGGACATTTCTAAATTGCACGACCGGACATTATCAAATTGCGCTTATATTTTATGTTTTTTGCTTGACATTAGATAACAATAGAGTTATACTACCATTGAGATTTAATTGATTAGGAGGATTGTATGAAAAAGTTTATTGTTGGCGTAGTATTGACAGTATCGTTTATGGTTAACGCTGTGAATACTGTCGAACACGCAGCCATCTGGAAGAAGAAAGTACTCTGCGGTGCAAAGGTGCCGGCGGAGGTGAGATCGTCGATGGAACAGCTGAACATCTGTGCTAAATCAGGGGATGCTGACGCAATGGCACTGCTCGGCACTACCTTCATTGAAATAACCGATCCCGGGCTCACACTAGGCGCTCTATACCTTGCAGACCGCAATTGGCTGGCGGTGCAGTCGTTGGCGGACGGTTACATGCGAGGTGTGTCGGTAGATCCAAATGTAAACACTGCATACGAGCTATTGGCGGCCGTTCCAGGAGGGGCATTCAATCTAACTACCCCGCCGCCGTTTGGCGCCGTAATTCGTCATCCTCTCGACGAAAACTGGAAACACGTCCAACCTGAACTGCAAGCTGTGCTAGATGGATCAAAACTGCCAGTCACTAGAACAGTCACTACGAGAGCGAGAGGCATCCGCTTGTTGGAACAGGCTGCCAAGGCAGGGAACGAGAAGGCCCGCAAAGACCTTATTAATGCGTTAAAAAATGCTAAAGATCCCCGACATGAAGCCTACCGGCACAGCGATCCGTTCTCGCAAAAAATCGCAGAACTGGAAGAATACAGACAGAACTGAAATATAAATGAGCACTAGCGCACACACTCGGGGGCTAGCGCGGTCCGGGACAGCGACCTGACACTTGTATGTGCGCCTTAATCCGCGGTAGACAGAGTACAGCTTTGTAGCTGTCTCTACATCGCGCTTCTAGGATAACCTAGCCCCAAAAAAGACTGCACAGAAAAAAACTCTCAGACAGATAGGAGCAGATGAAAGTTGGATAACCCAATCCAAATGGCTTTAAGGCCAGGCGGTCCGTCGCTTGGGGCTCTTTTGGGATCGCCGATACGTCCCAAATAAGTTACAGCATCTTTCATAGAGTACGGCTCGCTTGGAGGCGTTTTTGTTCTATTTCCAGCACAGTATAGCACTTTCCATTCGTCTTCATCGAACAAAATTGAGCACGAAACGTCAGGATTGATTTTTGCCATATAAGTCAAGTTCATGATAAAAAACGAAATAATTGAGTACATTAACAAAAGCGCAACAATTTTGCTCGCTTCGAGAGTAGAGAACGCCATTACTGCCGTTCCCCCTCCACAGAACCGTACGAGCCCTACTAAGGCATACGGCTCCCAGTAGTGTCTTCATAAATTTTTTTTTTCACATATGAGCGTATATCCTTG
>BNWK01000093.1 GCA_025998775.1 Alphaproteobacteria bacterium
GTGTCTGCACGCATGCAGCTGTACGACGGAAGGAGGCTGTGTGCATCGCGCGAGTGCTGCCGACTCTTTGCACCTGGACACGGAGACTACTGCAGGAAGAAGTGCCAGGTGTGGGTGTGTATGAGAGTGTGTGGGGGTTTGAGGCTCTGTGTTGTTTGTCCACCTGCTAGGGGAGTAGGGTGTGATGAGGATATGCGTTAAGCACGTTGTGTGCTGTGCCTTACTCAATTCAATTCTTTCTTTTACTTCCATTTCGATACCCTCTCCCACATCTACTCCGATTCTCTCTTTCCGTCCATTTCGTGGTGTGCAAAGACGCGTGAACAGAATGTGAGTCAGAACAAGGTGCGCGAGAACGAGCGTCACACACTGCTGAGGACGCTGGAGGAGACAGCGGTTGTAACAGATCTGGCAGGACGATCAAAGACAGGATAGGGTGAGTTGAATTAATTAATGGTATAAGGGGATAGGGATTATGTTGAGGAGGGTGAAGAATTCCTTTTTTTTTTTTTCACTCACTTTTTTTAGTTTCCTAATTTTTTGAAATTGTTTATTCTCTTTGTTGAATTATTCCCTCTTTTTTTGTTTTTGACATTACCCATGCTTGATATTTTGAAACTTTTTTCCATTACACATTTTTGTTTTGAGGAATTTAGTGCAGTCTTATGAAAGTTTTTTCCATCATATGATAATGTTTAATTTATTAAAGATTGAATTGTACTCGCAGTAAGAGTTAGTAATTTTGAAAATTTCTCATGGTTTTTTGACCAATGCATTTTTTGAAACAACTGTTCAAATAACACTCACAGTTCTTTTTTTTTTGAAATCCGTCAGTCAGGTATTTAGAAAATCAGACTCAAAGTTTTTTCTCAAATTGAATAAAGTTGATGGAATTAATGCAGCGAGGTCTTGTGGCAACGGATAGGATGGAGTCAAATCTCTCTTCCACATTCCTTTCTCCTTCTTCCAGTTTTCCCCATTTTCTCACATCCTTCTTCAAAAACGATCCTCCTTCAAATTCAATCATGCTCTGCACTTCAGGATGAAAAAAGAAAGGGAGGAAGGGAAAGGAAGGAAAAGGAAACAGACAGGATGAGAAAAGAGGAAGGAAGTGGATGGAAGGGGAAGGAGAGAGATAGGATGGGAGAAGAGAGGAAGATAGGGGAAAGAAGGGAAAGGAAACAAAGAGAAAAGAGAGAAGGAAGTGGAAAAAAGGGGAAGGAAACAGGCAGGATGAGAGAGGAGAGGAAGGAAGGGGGAAGGAAAGGGAAAGGAAAGAGACAGTATGAGAGGTTGGAGGAAGGAAGGAGAAGGAAATATGCATCGGTGTGGGGAGGTTCTACTCATTGACATTCAGATAGAAGTAAGGAAGGAAACGATGATGATGGCATGTATACAGTCGTAGACGGAACTGCCTCTGAACAAGCTGTTGCAAATGCACGGACAGCCAGAAGTAGAACCAGAAACAATGAGGAGGAGACGTATTCCTCGATTCCAAAACAGTGATCAAGGACAATCAGACGCAGAATACACATGCATCATCTCTTGAACTTAGAGATCACAAAAGAAAGAGTGCGGGATCTTCTCCTGCACTGTGGCATCATGTCTCCCGCTCCACGGACTGGCACCAGACCTCCGTGTGTATAATCTGTGGTTGTATAGACAGATGGTAGTGTGTAGGCTACTCTGGCTGCTGCGAAGTGAGAGTGGACGGTGAGTGAACACGTTTCATTCTCACCAGAAATTCTGCCTGTCAATCACTGCACTGTTATATTCCTTCCCGTTTTGGAGTTTTCTTTGTGTGAACTTCACATTTTTTCTTCTACCTCGTTTTTCTGTCTCTTTCTGACATGTCCGTCCTTTCAATCCTCATTTCCTCTTCGTAATTTACATATGGCTGAAGTAATCTCTAGTTTTCTGAGTAACTTAACTGCGTCAGTAATTTTTGTGCCATGTCAATTCCTTTCGAACATTCCTCTGTTTCCTGTCGTGAATTCGGATATCGTGAATTCTTTGAATCAATCAATTCATCCTTTGCAAACACAGTCCCTGCTGATAATTCTGAAAGAACTCAATTTTTTTCAGTCTTTCCACACAACCCGACACATCACACACCTTCCAATGATTTCAGCACCACCACTAGTTCGGTCCCCACACTTCCTTCCGGTTTATTCGTGCAGGACAGACCTTCTACTGATTTCTCACTTCCAATCAACGCAGATTCAGCAGACAGTGCAGACATGCACATCTCCTCACTAGACCCCGTCTCTTTGGACACTGACTGTCTGAACACATTCAACACCAGTCTGAACACAGACGCAGATGTGGATTATCATTACAAGTTAAACATATCATATGCCTCTCCTCCTCTCTCTCTCTCGCCTGCGTTTCTGTCCTCCACCCCCACATCGCTTCCCTCCTTTTCTTCTTCGTTTTCTCCTGCTCCCACTGCTTCCCCTTCCTCTCCTTCTCCATCCCTATCACCATCTTTTCCTCTTTCTCCTCCCACTCCTGTTCCTTTGTCTCAGTCATTTTCAAATCCTTCCCCTTCGTCATCAGCGTCACCACTGTTTCTTCACTCCAGTTCATCCTCCCACTCACTAATTCCTCTCCCGCACTCCAACAGATTCAAAGAGGATGAGACGGAAAAGGAGCAGCAGCAGCTGTGGATGCTGTGGAAGCGATGGCAAAAACAGCAGCAAGTGCAGCGGCAGCAGAAGCAACAGCAGTATCACCAGCAGCAGTCTCCATACCCACTCAAGGTCAGCCGCTGCCCCCCGCGCGAGAAAACGCCGAACAGTGTGCGCGACGTGTCTGCACGCATGCAGCTGTACGACGGAAGGAGGCTGTGTGCATCGCGCGAGTGCTGCCGACTCTTTGCACCTGGACACGGAGACTACTGCAGGAAGAAGTGCCAGGTGTGGGTGTGTATGAGAGAGAGTGTGTGTGTGTGAATTTGATGTGCTGTGCTGTTTGTTTACCTTGTGGAGGAATGTTGTGTATTGAGGATATATGTTAAGTACGCTGTGTGTTGTACTTCTCTCACTCTCTCACCGATCCTCTCTCTCCCTCCATTACAGACACGTGAACAGAACGTGAGTCAGAACAAGGTGCGCGAGAACGCCGAGAAGATGCAGAAGCGCCGCACACTGCTGAGGACGCTAGAGGAGACGGCGGTGGTGACGGATCTGGCAGGGCGCTGGAGAACGAGGTAAGATGAGTTGAATTAGTGGTATATGGTAGTAAGGATTATGTTGAAAAGTAAGATTTTTTTTTTTTTTTTTTCACTCACTTTTTTTTAGTTTCCTAATTTTTTGAAATTGCTTTTTTTCTCTTTGTTGAATTATTCCCCTTTTATTTGTTTTTGACATTACACACGCTTGATATTGAGTAACTGTTTGTCTTGTGGTTTGAGGAACTTAGTGCAGTTTAATTAAAGTCTTTCTTTAACATACAACCTCCTTTAATTTGAATAAAGTCAAGTCAAACGAAATTTAGGGTTTGGAATACACATACAGTTTCAGATACCGCTATATCCAACAGAACAGAGCTGCATTTTCGTGATGAAGAACAGTGACGGAATTAATAGAGTGAGGTGCTCCCTAAGCGCAGGACGGGGTTAAGACAACACAGGTTTATTTTCTCTCTTTTGCACTTTCCTCCTGTTTTCTCTATTCCCTCCCCTCCTTCAACAGGAACAATCCTCCTTTAAACTCAATCATACATCCCACTTCTTAAAATACAGTTGAGTCTGGCTATGAGTGGGTTTAGATAGCTCAATATCAGGCCGATTAATAACCGATTCGTTTCCAAAGGAAAAAGAGAAGATACTTATACTGCATATGTGGAAGCAGACAGGATGAGTGATAAGAGGAAAGAAGGAGAAGGGAATGGGCAAGATGAGAGAAGAGCGGAAGGAAGGGGAAGGAAGGGGAAGTGGAGGGACAGGATGAGTGATGAAGGGAAGGAAGGGGAAGTGGACGGACAGGATGAGAGGATGAGAGATGAGAGAGAGGAAGGAATAGAGGACAAGCAGATGAAAAGATGAACCGGAAGTGGGAATGTCCCGCCACTACACATGGAGTCATACACACACGGGTGTGACAGCAGCCGAAGAAGATGAAGAGAAGGCAGGCTGTGTCTACTATCATGGGAAAGGAGATATGTATTGATGTGGAGACATGCAGACGCAGGGTGCACATACACCATCTTTTAAAGGGTGTGGGATCTTCTCCTGAACTGTGGCCTTGTGCTATTTGTTTTATGGGCTGGTACCAAACCTTAGTGTGTGATAATCTGTGCTTGCACAGCCAGATGGTAGTGTATAGGCTATTGTAACTGCTGAGGGGGAGGGAGGGTGGTGGAAGAGTGGGTTTAGGGAACTCGCTGTGAAATGTGAGTGTGGGTACATACTGAGTGAATGTGTTCCATTCTCATCCGAGGCACTGCCTGCCAATCGCTGCACTGTTACATCTCTTTTTTTCCACTTCGCTTTTCTGTCTCATTTCAATCCTCATTTCCTCTTCGTAATTTACAAATGGCTGAAGTAATTCCACTTCGTGCCATGTCAGTGCCTTTCGAACATTGCTCTATTTCCCGTCATGAATACAGATACGGTGAATTCTTTGAATCAATCAATTCATCCTTTGCAAACACAGTGTCACTTGAAATTTCTGAAGAGGTTGCATTTTTCTCAGTCTCTCCACACAACCCAGCATATCCCATATTCTCCAATGATTTCATCACCACAACCAGCTCGGTCCCCACACTTCCTTCCGGTCTATTCATGCAGGACAGACATTCTACTGATTTCCCACTTTCAATCAACGCAGATTCGGCAGACAGTCCAGACATGCACATCTCCTCACTAGACCCCGTCTCTTTGGACACTGACTGTCTGAACACATTCAACATCAGTCTGAATACACACACAGACATGGATTATTATTGTGAGTCAAACACATCATCTCTCTCTCCTCCTCCGTCGCCTGCATATCTTTCTGACATGTCCGTCCTTTCAATCCTCATTTCCTCTTCGTAATTTACAAATGGCTGAAGTAATCTCTAGTTTTCTGAGTAACTTAACTGCGTCAGTAATTTTTGTGCCATGTCAATTCCTTTCGAACATTCCTCTGTTTCCTGTCGTGAATTCGGATATCGTGAATTCTTTGAATC
>BNWK01000094.1 GCA_025998775.1 Alphaproteobacteria bacterium
CTTTCCGTACTTTATCAAATTCTTAGAACCGCAGTGTTTACAACATTCCATTTCTACCTCCACAACGAAATATGAAACATGATACTACTTTTGGTTGGCTCCACCAACTAATTAATTAGAAGTCTCAAATTCTGAAGACATCGCCATATATGATGCCATTCCAGACGCTGAAGTTCGAGCAAAACTCGACGAATTCGTGGACTATGGAAACAATCCACGATTTTTGAAAGCGCTGAATGAAATCTGCAAAAATCTAGTCGGCAAAACAATGTTCAAACTTCTGATAACGAAGATGAAGGTTCATAAAAAAAACCATGAAGACAGAGGAAATTCACGATCCTGACGATGGGAGTTCATACAAAAATAATGTTGTTTCTGTTAATCTTGCTTTTTATGAAGAAAGCGGTATTGGTATTTCATCGAGAAAATATTTTTATATCGACGAAGCAGGAAATATAAAAACGAAATTGAAGTCGCTGGCTGGATCTATATTTCACGAGTTCTGTCATGCATTACATCATATCAGCAGAACAGGAAAAACGTCCAATGTTTTGTGCCTTAATAAAACGCTTGCTAAGGCTTGGGGGAAGGATGAGGAACTTCGAACCATCACTTGTCTTGATAATGATCCGATTTGCGACCATTGCTTCGATTTCTGCCAATCTATATTGGAAAATGAGCCTTTTTATCCGAGATACAGTCATGGCGGATATGTTGGAAATAATGAGCCAACCAAAAGTCATCTGGAAGATCTATACAATGGCATTTCTGTTTCTAAAAATTTTATGGACGGATGGAGGGAGTATGTGATACAAAAAATATAGGTAAATTTTAGAGGTATTACGATGAAATATTTTGCGGTCTTTTCTGCGGTTTTATACTGCTCCGTTTCGTTTGGAATGAAAATCGAGCCTGCGTTTGAGAGCTACGTGCATGAATGGAGCGCTAAGCTCACTGCTCCTGCGGAAGAAAGTTGGGGAAACATAAACTATAATGAATTTAAAACAGATCTCTTCAAAGAGAAACTTCTACAAGAAACAACGAATGATCCTTTGTGTGCAGGAGCGCTTGAACTCTTTTTCCTACAGGATTTTGCTGGATTTTTAGCGTATTGGGAGAAAGAGGGGGCACATATGTTGTTGGATAACAAGAAAAAATGCGAAGAATTGCTTATCCTTGTGGCTCCTGTAATCTATTACAATGCTATCAATAAACCTTTCGTTGATAGAATTAAGCAATTAGTTGGTGGAGCTAAAGAAATTTTGTCATATGAGGCAAGATTTCCGCAGTTTAGCTACGAGGCTCTATTTTGCATTATGGTAGATGCAGAAAATGGAACTCCCAGAAAAGCGCTTTTGGCTAAAGCTTGCGAAAAAAGATGTGAGGAAATTATGGAATGTTCACCAGATTGGAGATTAAAAAAAGCTGAATTTAATCTTATGAGAATTATGCCACTCTGCGAAGACTTTGGACAGTTGAAAGGATTTCATCGTCTTGGCATAGAAGCTCGTCAGCACGATTTATGCGAGGGATAAGAATCTGCCGGCAATTATTGACAATGGTTGCCGGCTTGAATTCACACACCATATTGGTAGCAGTGCGCAATTGCCGACGAAGATGCCAGCATGCCAGTCAATTCATGATTAGATATCGACGGCGCTATCCCAATGGTCGTGAAGCGGCTTCTTCCGAATAATGAAGGTGATCTTAATTTTCGTAAAAATGCAATAGTGGAGTGGGATAATTTATTATCTTAAAAGCGAATTTTATTCTGTCAACGCAATTTAGAAATGTCCGGTTTGCGCAATTTAGAAATGTCCGGTTTTGGGCGGTTTGCTTCCTCAATCGAAGAAATTTTACGTATGCGCATTTCTTTCACAAGCCTGTCTTGCAGCGTTTTATTGGCTCTCTCAACGCGTCCTTTTGCCTGTGGAGAATGAGCGCAAATAAGTTCAATTCCAAGATTTCTTAAGGCTCTATTAAATTGCGTATCTGCAAACTGCGTTGTCGTATCATTTCTGCTTGTTTTAAAAATACTGTGCCGATCGCTGTAGTAACTCACTGGAATACCATACGTTTGCACGTGTTCATAAACACATCGCATGTAACCAAGCGTTGTTTCAGCCTTTTCAAAACGAGCACAAACAAGCTCGCTCGTTGCGTCATCAATAAACACTAATAGACAACATTTTGGGCGGCGTCCATCAAACCAATCATGATGAGAACCATCGATCTGCATGAGTTCTCCAAAACGTGAGCGTCTTTGACGACTTTGGAGTGTCTTTGTGTTTTTCCTCATTCTTCCGTGCAATAAGTCATCTTCCATCATCCATTGCGCAGCGTTTCTCGGTTGAGAGCTAAGCCATCGCATTCTTCAAGCTTTTCTAAAGCAAAAGTTGGACCAAAATCCGGGTATTTTTCTCTTACAATTGCAAGAATATGTTGCTTGAACTCTTCCTTGAACGCTCTGTTACCTCCGCGTTTGCGGCTTCTAATTCCAGCAATATCTTCTGACATGCGCTCTAATAATCGCCTGATTTGACGCTCACTCAGTCCAAGCTGGCGCCCTGCCTCCGATTGCGTCAATTTGCGCTCTTTTACTTGGCGCAATACATAAATCCTCATGTCTGCTATCCTCTGTTATTTCATACATACAAAAGAATAGCAGATCCTTAACCAAAATCATACGTTTGACTGTGTACTAGTCATGGCTGCCTCATGAAAATTATCAAAGTTTTTTGTTGGGATTTGAACAATTTCAAACATTAAGGCCTCATATAGCAGACTTGCATGATCTAAAAATGCAGAAAAAAGCAGCAAAGATACCTGCTGATCGCTTGCCTTTTGCCACAGCGGCATGTGATAAAAATGGTGAAACATCAGAGAAACGTCTGAAATATCAGCAAAAAAATCACCAATAATCTTCATGAGGCACCCCTGGTGTACTAGTACACTGCAGTCCTGCGCAACGACACGAGTGTCTACGTTCTCCCTAGCTATACGACACAAGTGTCTTGCAAAAAATAGCTCATTATACAGCAGTCTCAACAATGCAAAAATAAAAAAGTTGAAGAAACGAAAACCCTTGCATGATGCGTCGAAAGGCGCCTATAATCTACGCAAATTATGCGTGGATTCGATATGTTTATGTACGCAAGCAAAGAATGGCCTAACTTCACGTGGCAGAACGATGTTGTTTTACCTCTACTGTCGGAAGTCAAGTTGCATCAGGGATTTTTGCTTGGAAAAATGTCGAGATTGGGCTTTCAGCTACAAAATGAGGCGTTGTTGACTGTTCTGACCGAAGACGTCACAAAATCCAGTGAAATTGAGGGGGAGAATCTTGATTTGCAACAGGTAAGATCTTCAATAGCTCGCAGGTTAGGACTAAAAATTGAGAATTCAGTCTATGCTGACCATGATGTCGAAGGCGTTGTCGAAATGATGCTGGACGCAACTCAGCGTTACGATGCGAAAGTGACCGAAGATCGGCTAAAAGCATGGCAGGCGGCTCTGTTCCCTAGCGGATTCAGTGGATTTTACAGAATCGTTATCGGAGGCTATCGCGATGACAAAAAGGGGCCGATGCAGGTGGTATCCGGTCCGATCGGTAGCGAAAAGGTGCATTATCAGGCTCCAGCTGCTGAACTTATTTCTCTCGAAATGCGCAAACTTGTCGAATTTATCAACGCATCTCAACTGGACAATATCCTGAAGGCTGCCGTTGTGCATCTGTGGTTTGTGATACTGCACCCTTTCGAAGATGGAAACGGACGCGTCGCCAGAGCGCTAACGGATTTGCTATTGGCTCGCAGCGAAAATTCGCCTTTGCGATTCTATTCGCTGTCATCGCAAATAAAGAAAAATCGCAACTCCTACTATGATATTTTGGAGCGCGTAGAACGATCTTCCCTGGATATCACCGAATGGCAGCTGTGGTTTTTGGAGAATTTGTTGACGGCAATACGAGAAGCAAACGGACTCACCGATAAAATCCTATTCAAAAGTAAGTTTTGGGAAAAATGTCGAAACTTTGCGCTGAGTGAACGCCAAACGAAAATGCTTAACAAAATGCTCGATGGTTTTCACGGAAACGTGACGACAAAGAAATGGAGTATCATCTGCAAATGCTCCCATGACACAGCCAACAGGGATATTTCAGACCTGATCGCCAAAGGCATTCTACAAAAAGAAGGCGATGGTAGGAGTACACATTATATTATGCAATGACAATATTTGAAAATGTGGTGCCACATACAGAGAATCTTAGTCTATCTCATGCCGACTATTGAAAAAATCACATCAGGATGCTAATATTAACGTATGTAGTAAAGGTAGTGTTATGAAAAATATTAAGAAAGATGTGGCCGAAGTTATCAATTCTTGTCAGTTTGTTTTTTTATCGACGATAAATTTAGACGGTTACCCGGAAACTCGAGCCATGAGCAATATCATCAATATGAATACAGATGAGGAGCTGAAAATATACTTTTCATCTCAGACAACCTCTCCGAAAGTCGAGCAAATCAAGAGAAACAACAGTGCATCGTTATATTATTTTGTAACGGAGAATATGAAAAATGTAACATTGTTTGGTAGAATTGAATCTGTGGATGATGTATCGCTGAAGAACGAGCTCTGGAATGAAGAATTCGCGCCTCACTATCGAAACGGAAAAGATGACGAATTGTACGGCATTTTGCAATTTATTCCGACAGGATATAAGTACTATGTTTACAGCACAACTGGAGTTCCAGAAAAAATAGAAGGACAATTCTGAGGCCCGAAGGGCTGCAGGAATCCAGGGAAAAGAAAATCAACTTTTGATCTTGAATATGTATAGTTGGAAATCGCTGTTTTTCCACGGTCTGCTTTCTTCGGTGTTTACAGCATCTCATTTTCGTTTCTGCATGAGCGCATCCAGTTCCTCTTCCGAGGCCATTCGATATTCGGTACATAGGATTCTGGCCCACTCTTTCTCCCTCGTTGGATCAAGAGTCCTCGGGTGAGGTTCTTTTTCCGAGACTTCTAATTAATTAGTTGGTGGAGCCAACCAAAAGTAGTATCATGTTTCATATTTCGTTGTGGAGGTAGAAATGGAATGTTGTAAACACTGCGGTTCTAAGAATTTGATAAAGTACGGAAAGA
>BNWK01000095.1 GCA_025998775.1 Alphaproteobacteria bacterium
TGACTTAACAATGTGCTTAACATTTGTGAATCTCTAAATCCACCGAAGATAATGATTGTATCAGCATTGCGTTTAATTTGTGGAGGTAATGAAAATCCGTCTTGCACGCACAGAAAGTATGTTATTTTTGGTTGACGATTCTGAAAAAGTAATTTTACTAATGATTTGTTCTTAGGGTCTTTAAAGATGTTGAGAGCGTCGTCGTATAGCACAACTGTGTTCGGTGTTTTACTAACTAACTTATCTAAATCGAGAGTATGAACGAAATCTTCCTCTCCCTCCTTGGTCAATCTTTTCAATAAACCTCTCTCAACTGTCTGCTGATAAGCTATTTTTCCGTCAAGCAAATCCATTAAGAAAGGTAACATATCAGCGTAAGACACTACTCTCGTTTTCAGTTTGATAAGTGGAAGTAACTCGTTGACGGTTGAGTCATTTGTTTTATCTGTACAGTAGATAAACGAGTCATATCCACCTTTATTTGGTAATTCTGACAATTTGATTAACTCTCTGAGAACGTTGAAGGTTTTCCCACTTCCTCTCAATCCAATGTATAAATTAATGCTATTTCTTCTGAAATTCAACTCAGGGTCGATGACGGACTGCAATTGTTCGGATTTATCTATTCCTTCAATAGCTCTGTGTATCTTGCTATTCACGTAATCAGTTAACATCAGCGGAATGAAATGTAGCAAACGTTTATGATTTCATTAAAGATTTTGTTTCATCGACGAGCAAATCGTTTTCGAATTCGCTAAACTTGCGTTCCGTTCTACTCCACGCTAAGAATTTTGTTTACGAATTTTTATCGAGAATGAAAGACTATGACAGACGAAGATCAATTTTCAGTTAGAAATACTCTCCTCAAAGGTTTAGAAACACAATCTTCTGCACGTCGATGGGATAGAGGTGTAGAAATTACACCACCGAAGTACGTTGCCCCTCGATCGATAGACATTCAAGAGAAACTGAAAGCAGCTGATGTTAATGTAGATGCTCAAACTCTTCAGAAAATATTAGCAATTGCTCGACCTCCACCAAAGCGAAGAGTCCCGTACTCAGACAACAAGATGCTCGCTGACGTTATCAGTCATCATGGTATTACTATTACACCTGAATTGAATAACATCGCAACTGCTAAAACATGGTTGGAGAACAAGATACAACACGCGATAAACAGCGGAGATTCAAAGTCTGCTGAGCGTTGGAGTAAATACGCAGTAGATTATCAAGATTTTGACGATAATCCGAGTACTATCGACAACGTTGTAGTTTACAACAAGTCAAACCCTGGTGATGTATACTCTGTCGATGGATATCGTTTGGGCTCACGTGATAAGAGTCTTGTGCAACGAGGATACTACGGAACATTTCCAACGAAAGAAGAAAGAAGGGATAACAAACTCTCTCCTGAGTACAAGAAATACTTGAGGAGATACCCTACGGAGGAAGCGAGGGCAAAATATCCCTTCAATGAGAAATTCCTTATGTGGTATGAAGACAAAATTCCTCTGTACAGACTCGTTTTAGAGAGAATAACTCTTGTTGCTAATGCGTTGGGATTTACTACTAAAGTTGATCCTGAAGATCCCAGTAGTGATGTTAAGATCTCAAACTTGAGTTACACAACAATTCTTAGCAGGATAGCATCCGAAACATATCATCATCTTTTACAAGTTATGGTTAATCAATCAGGGTCGTTGTATACGAAACTTCCTGAGAGATATGACTTTAAAACTGATCCTCTCAAAGTTCTAAAGATTAAAGATTTCACGAGAAACATGAAGCAAGTGTGGTTGAGTACGACTGAAGAAACTAAGGCTAAAGCAATAAGCATGAAGTACGTTGGTGAAAGACTGAGAGAAGAATGCACTAAAGTAAATCCTCAGATCACAGTTTCAGGTAGCATGACCAAGGGAGGAATGCAGTTCACTGACCCTCGAGCACAAGCTCAAAATGAAAATAAGAAAAAAGAGAAAGTTGTGTGGAATAAGCAAAAATACGGAGCAGTCAACACAGCTATCAGAACTAAGTACGGAAGTCCCTCAGCCCTTACTGGACGTAATCTTTTGAGAAGTACGAGAGGGGTAAGAACGGATTGGGAATTACCGACAGGAATTGAGATTGAATCTGAGGATGGTCAACCTGCATCTACTTCATCACTATCTTCGTCATCATCTCGATTTACACCAGGTGTAAGATTCAGAAGATCTGTACCTTCGAGTAGCTCAGCCAGTAGTGAAGATTCAGGTTCAGGTGGTTCAATTTGGACTAATCCACTCGCAGTAAACTGGAAGTGAAGTTAATGCATAAGCTCATCGAATTCACCAGGGATTTCATCAACACTATCAGCAATTATTTTTGTATAGAATATCGGTATTGCTATGACACGAACGTTTCCTTCAGGATTCCCTACTGATTTCGCTAACAGCTGAACAGGTTTGAGTAATTCAACGACTGCGTTACCGCCTTCGTATCTGAGAAATTTCGCGAGCGCACTGAAGTTTCTCCTCTGTTTTCTGAAAATCTGTCGCGTTTTCTCGAATGGAATGTGCACAAGAAGTATATTACCAACGTTGTAACTCGTCATTCCTCCAACAGCTTGTTTTAACTCTGTGATAGCTAATTGTTGTTCTTTTGCTCGAATGTACGCTTGCTCTAAAAGAAAATCTCCTTGAACTTGCGCAGGAGTGAATTTATTGTCAAAAGCTGCGTGCACAGTGTTGTTGTATATACGAAGAACTTCATAGAAAACACTACGATTTGCAAATTGTCCAGCACATAAGTTTCTCATTACCCTTATCACAGAATCGATGATAGAATATGAATTAGTTAGATGAAATGCGTTTGAGTTGTCCTTCAACCAGAATCTAACGTTTCGTTTGTATTCCTCGTTAGTGCAAAGCGCTCGTGTCTTCGCATCATCGCTACGCTGTAATGCCATTTTCCCTGATAGTCGATCTGCTATTCCCTTAAATCCTTTCTCTCCATCTCCTTTGATATTGCATGGTTTATGTCCGAAGCGTTTAAGAAATTCTGTTAATCCAATAGCGATTGAGTTGATAGTTTTCCCAATCTGTGGCCAACAGAAGAGAAATCTTGTGTTTTCGTTGATGAAAAACAGATATCCGAACGATAGTGAACCCTCGATGAATGCTATGTCAACAATCCAAGAGTTTGTGTAAGGCGAAAATGACGGACGGTGATATTTCTTCAGAGGTTTTAGTTTAAAGTCAGGAACGTTATCGCTCGCTACGTTGTCTCTCGTTTGTGAGTTTCGTGCTGCATATCGAAGTTTGATTTTGCTTTTGTAAGGATTTGTGATCATTTCGTTAGTGTTAAACGTTGGTGATGTCACGTAAATGACAAAAATAATCATGAATGAATCGTTAATGAATCGTTAATGAATCTCATTGATGTTACTCGACAATATAATCTTTTGCTTTTAACCCATAGATGTAAGGAGCACAACATTCATTCTCTAATACAATCATCTTCGTGTGAATTCCTGAGATCGCAACTTTGTTCACGACATCTTTAACAACTACTCCTACTCCGTCGATTTTCTTCACATGAAATCCGCAATTCTCAGCATAAACTTCTTTCTTTGATTCTATATTATCTTTGTATGACTGTACTGTAATATGTTTGTTTCTCGCTTCTGAACAACCTTTCATTTTCTTTTTCGCTTTTTCTTCGTTGTCTTTCATGCCGATAGTGTAATTCTTCGGTGCAATTGCAATCATGAAATCTCCTTCGTTCTCAACCGCTATTCCTCCCAACTTCTTTTCATTTTCTTTGCCGTAGTACGGGTCAGGAAACCACTCGTAAGCATGCTTGTGATAGAATCCCTTGTTTTTAACAACATATCGAAATCCCTGATGAACATCCTTCGTTGGATCACCCGCTACAGCGAAGTAGAGAGAGTCCGTATCGCCTTCGATAGCGTGAATTCTTTCCATATCCATACATTTTGTCAGAAATCCATAGTAGAATTGCAAATACGCGAACTTTGCGTTATCGAGAGTAAAATATCCACACTGAATACATGTATCACACTTGAACGCTTTTCCTTTGTAAGTTACAAGATATAGTTCAACATTGATTTGTCTTGTGTTCAACCAGTTATTTTGAGATTGAGAGAGCATTGCTTGATTGAACGTGCAGAGTTTTACTTTTCCATACTTCTCATTGTTTTTTATATCGAATCCGTAACTGGAATTCAGTATCATCTTACAATATTTCTCCATTCCTTTGTTACCCGCGTTCATCGCTTCTATTCTTCTCTTCATGAAAGTTGTCACGAATTTTCTAAAGCAGTCGGTTTTATGGAATACTGAGATCTCTTTGAATTCATCAATGACTAAATGACAACGATCAATAAGGAAGAACATGTAATAACTCCCAAACGTCATGAATTCTCCACACGTGTCGAGCAAGCAAGTCAGTTTTCTCTCTGTTCCTCTCTTCATTTGCAATCTTTTGATTTGATCCGCGTTCACCCTTCCGATTACCTCTGGATCACTCGCGTCGATGAGTTTGTTGCGAAACACAGGTGGCATATTGATGAACTCATTCCAATATTCTTGAGGCATGTGAGCTTTGACAGTCATGATGAAAACATCACCTTCCTTCGCGTCTTTGTCATTGTTTTGATATCTTTTGTTGAACATTCCTTCGAATAATTCTTTAACTCTTGCAGGATCTTCTGAATATTCTTTGAGATTTCCAGGCATATACATAATTCCGTTATCGTAAGGATTCCAAGGAACTCGTATCGATCCCATAGAAAACGGATATAAACTGTTGAAATCTGTACCGATCGCATGAGTCATTGTCCATTGAGAATCTCTGCTAATGATCTTTCCTTCTTCATAACGCAAATGATTTATCTTCGTCTCACCTGCGATGTTCTTCCTATGCCAAACGTTACTGAGACCTCCTGTAATTCCACTTCTTATTTGATTGTGAACTTTTTCCGCTTGATCCATTGAAACATTTGGACCAGGACCTATTGTCATCGGCAGGTGATATTTCAAAGCATATTGTCTTAATTTAATATCAAGTTTAACC
>BNWK01000096.1 GCA_025998775.1 Alphaproteobacteria bacterium
GAAACCGCCAAAGCTATTTATCAACTCAAAATCAACGGTCTCTGGCATCGATCCGAAATGACAAAAAAAACTCAAGGAATCTTTAAGAAAATTGACGTAGGCGACCTAACTTGATGCGGAGTTAGGGCTTAAATATTTGCATGGTTTTTCCTCAACAAATGACATAACTTCATCGAATTTATGGGATTCGCTGACTACCTAAAACCGGACATTTCTAAATTGCACGACCGGACATTATCAAATTGCGCTTACACATTATCTATTTCGCCTTGCTCCCAGGCGATTCCTGGAATTGAGAAACAAAAGAATGAAGGACTGACAAGTGGTGGACAAATAGTAGGGCTGCCAGGCAAGTTGGACTACATCCGACCGCATTCCATGGGACCTGTTGCGTAACCGACTATGTTGAAGGATTTTTTAGGCCAACGTGATGTTGCATCCAGTAATAAGAGAACGCGTGTGCCACAGGCAGTGACATAAAAAGCCCCCGACAGAGAAAGGTTACGCAATATGGCTAATGTACATTATATAGTAGGCCAATCGTTGCTCGAAGCGCGCCTTTTTGTTTCAACTCATATGCAGAATCAGTACTTTTTGTCGCGAAAACGTACACAAGATCTAGACGAGTGGAATATTTACCCAGCATTTTTTCCACAACGAATCCGAAGGTAGGAGCTAGCTTGGAAACCGATAATTTGGAATCGATATCCGCTCCTCCATCGACACCTTTCGTTTTATATTCCATTTTTACTCTAACGTTGGATACACCGAGCTTCACAGAATATAATGTGTTTTCGTTTACATAACCGAGCACTAATCCTCCAAAAGGACTCAGTCCGTTGTGATTGATTTTCACGTCGGATTCCTTGATTTTCAAACTAGTGTTCTTGGATCTTGATAAAGCCAGATTTAATTCTCCCCCCAAATATACTGGGGTATTGCTTATAACTCTGCCACTAGCGAGATACATAGTTCCCATTAAATTTCTGATGCTTTTCGAGCCATTTGCTCCAGAATGCAGATTGCTCGCCGAATCTTTGTCAAGCGTGAATCCAACACCAAGACCAAAACCTAAACGATTAAATAAATTGGCATCATCTCCGGCAGTCTCTTCGGCGATGTCTTCCACTACTACGCTAGCATGCTCTTCTGCAGAATCATTATTGCCTGAACTGGCACCATTTCCGGCATTCTCTGCCGCACTGTCTTTCGCTACTACGCTAGCTTGCTCTTCTGTAGAGGCATTGCGGCCCCAACACGTAAGGTTCCAAAATATTACAAACGATAAAATCAACTTTTTCACAACAAATACTCCTAAAAAAATATATCAGGAAAAATTTACACTATTCTCTCAGACAATGCAACTATGCGCACCCATAACGGAGCAATACCACAAATGGAGATTTTTTGAAATATTTTTGTTTCTCGCCCAATTTGGTAACGTTTTTCTTACCTTTTAACGATAAAATTTTCAATAGACTGGTAGGGTGATATGTTTAGGTTTTTACATATAGCTGTATTTTCGTTGTTTTTTGCTTTGGAAGTGGCGGCAATTCCAATAGACACTCCTGATCACCCTGAAGAGAATATATTCGCCATAAAATGTCCGACGGGATGGGCATATAGAAGCCTCAAGGGAGACAATGGATTGATAGGTTTAGTGTGGCCAGCTGAGTCCACCTTTAACGCGACAGGAACAGCAGTTTTCGTCTTTCTGCAGGATTCCAAGAAACCATTTCCGAAGATCCCATGCCACCTAAACATATTTACGGAAAAATGTACGAAGGCAGAGTTCAACTTCTATCGCAAGAAAAAAGGCGATCCTACAAAATCTCTGAATGAAAAGTATTTTCGAGGAAAGTGCGGCCGCACCATGATTTTATTCGAGGAAGTCATTAGCAATTACACATTAATTTTTGCCTTCATATCTGACGGATATGTTACGAAAACCCAACTTGCGACCGTACAAGAAATCGTAGCAAATTACCGTGAAGAAGTGGAAATGTACATAAATAGTATGAAAAATAGCAAAAACAATTCCGATAAAAATAATACGAAAAAAGAAGATCAAGGTAATTCAAAATGATTAGATGAAACCAATGTCGGATGCTTATCGTGTAAGTCTTTGAGATATATACAAATTCCATCTATTTTTATACATATGCTTTTGTGTCCAGAAAATAATATGTTTACTTCATCTGATGATGCATGCATAGCCAATAAATTCAGATGTCTTTCTTTTCTAATTTTCTTGAAATTATCGTTGATTACAACGGATTTTACATTGTATATGTAAAGCCCCGAATGTACTCGAAAAAAACTCGAACTATCTTCATCTTTTTCCTGCTCCCAACAGAATCTATTCAGAAGTATGCGGAAACACTTGCTGTCTTCGTGGAGCGAAGGGGCAGAAATATGAAAGATTGAATCCTGCAGAAGAGAGGAGATAACATCACATCCACCATGATCGTTTGCTTTTATGCACAATCTATCACTATTCATTACGTCACCACCAAACAACCTATTCAAAGAATATAACACACGATTGCCACATGCAATGCGCATCTTGTTACTAATACTACAAGAAACTGTTGTACCTATAGGCGCTTAACTATCTGCTCTTTGCTAGTCTTAGCCTAAATTATTCGTATTTACTCAGCTTTCATCACTACTGCTTTTTTCTCCTTCGCCTTCTCCTTCGCCTTCTTCTTCGCCTTTTTCTTTCCTTTCTTTTTTTCACTCTTCTGTTTCTTATTTTTTTTGGCTTTCTTGTTTTTTTTGCTCTTCTTGGCTTTCTTCTTCTTTTTTTCTTTCTTTGTCTTTTTTTCGCTGGAATCGCTGGAATCTTCGGATTGCTTCTGCTGTTCATCGACGCTAGCGATATCATCATTTGCAAACGAAGGACAGTACAAAGCAAGCATACCAAGCGTAGCAATAGCCATTATAATTTTTTTGCTCATATCCTAATTTCTCCTATTTTATTGACCGAGCACCGGCAAACGGTGACAGTATAACCCATAACAGATGAAAAAGAATTAGTTTATATCATATATTTTTATTTCCCAAAAAATAACTTTCTAAAAACAAAAGATATATTTTTTCGAGATCGATCAGATCTTGCACCTTCGATCTTTCATTCTTCTGATGTATGACATTATCAATGAGGCCAAATTCTATTGTATTACAATGAGATATCATAAATCTGCCATCAGACGTACCGCCACCGGCAGAAAATGTCGCATCAACTCCAGTCACATCTTTTATGGAGGAAACCATTAGAGACTTTAGCCGATCGTCATCGCAGTAAAACGCATTTCCGGATTCTATGAATTCAAGAGATACGTCGAAGTTTTCCGATTCCTTTAGTAGAATTTCTCTCAGTTTTGATGAATCATAATCTGCTGAAAATCTTATGTTCATGTTTGCCGATGTTTGATCCGGAACAACATTGCAGGCATAGTTATTGGTAAAAAGCATTGTCGGCTCCAGATTTGTTTTTGGAAATCTCTGATCATTGTGATCCCATTTATAGTTTAGCATATGAACAACAAATCGGCAGACGTCGGACAGCGAGTTTTTGAAATCATCCGGATACGCAACATGTCCCTGTTTACCAACAGCTTTCACAGTTACATTAATGCTTCCGCGATGCCCCAGATATATTCTATCCCCCAAGACAGCGGAGGACGAAGGCTCACCAATGAGGCAATCATGCGGTATATTTTCGGTTTTGCAACACCAGTCAAGGAGCGATTGTATACCTTCGTAGGTGCCGATTTCTTCGTCTCCGGTGAGCAGAAATTCTATGGTTCCGGCGAATTCTTTTTTGGCAAATTCTGCGGCAGCACAGCAAAACGCAGCAACTCCGCCCTTCATATCGCATACGCCACGTCCCACTAGATATCCGTTTTTCTGAATTGGTTCAAATGGATCCGATTCCCATCCGTCTCCCGGAGGAACAACGTCTACATGCCCTAAAAATCCCAGAATCATTTCTTTGGACGATCCATATTTCGCGAACAGATTCTTCACCTCGTTTTTCCCGTCCGGAGATCGGAAGATCATTATGTTCGTTTCGAATCCAGCAGCCTTTAGAAAATTAGCGACTACTTCCATAACTCCATCGTCATGAGGAGTTACGCTTTTACATCTTACAAGATCTGAACAAAGCGAAATCACATCGGCCATGAAAATCTCCAACAGTAAATGATATGATATTAACATATTTCAGAACACAAGCATATCTGATCCCATCCACACTTCCGATGTATGTTTTTATTTTTACGGTTGCCTTTTTCATTCAAAAAACTATATATTTCATTCTGGCCATTATAAATCTGCTGAAGTCAAGGCATGCAAAATATGGTTATGAAGTAAAATAACCGCACACAAGAGGAGATTGCTATTTGTAGTTTAATGCGTTGCTTTTCCGCAACACAGCGCGGCCAATTTATTTATTTTGTTTATAAATATTGATACGTTTATAAAAAAATATATCTTTATATTGCGTTAATTTTAGGAGTTTTTATGAATAAGATTTTGTTATTTACAATTGTAGGATCCTTGTCCTGCGTAACACTTGTAAATGCAGATAAATCCGATGTATCTGTTATCGAAGAGCCCATTGTTGTAGTCGAACAGAAGAGTAATCCAGCCGAGGTATATTACTGCCCGTTAACAGGTTTTTACATAACTGCCGGTGTTGGTGGCAATTTCTATAAACATAAGCTTGAGGCAACGTTTGGCGACGATAAAATTAACGACAGTGACAGCGTTGGGCGTTTTGTCGGCGTTTTAGGTCTTGGTGGTGGAAAAGCTTTTGACGAAAATTTCTATGTTGGTTTAGAAGCGCTATTTGATTTCTTTAGTTCAAAAGATAAAGATTGGACATTTGATTTTGACAACACCTCT
>BNWK01000097.1 GCA_025998775.1 Alphaproteobacteria bacterium
CCCTGATGGTCCACCAGTGCTTCAGGCAACTGATGCCAATCCTGCATTCGCAGATATTGCCGCAGATGAAAAGTGGTATACGAAGAACGATCTTATTGCACTTGCGAAGGCACAATTCTTCTTCATCGGTTTTAAATCTGCAAGTGATGTGATTCATCAATACAAGATTGTACACAATGGGATTGATGTGAGAGACACACTCACGAAGAAGCACAAACTGAATCATTCTTGTTCAATGCATCAAAGCCAAGATCGGAGTGGGAGAATCGCGCAGGAACAACGACGTTATGGGAGGATGCACACAGTCATGATGCAAGCGTGTGTGGTAGGTATTTCTCATATTGGGATCTGTTTACACAAATGATGAACAATCACTTGCATGTTAAATTCCCTGTTACGATTGGATTTGATGACCTTCTTGTCTTTCAGGCATTTGAGTTATTCCCATCTTGTGCACTTGGTACGCTTGAGCTTGTCATTTGGGTGTCGGCAGATGCACTTGTTTATTGTTGTGTCGATCCAAAGGTAACCATTCCTGAATGTCTTGAGCGTGGAAACATGAATCCATACGAGTTGCAACGCACCGCTGTACACGAGGAATATCTCAAAGTTGGATTGGCAAGAGTTGATCAAGAACAGGGACACAGTACCAATCTTGCACTGTACCGTGCTGTAAATACTCTTACTCCTTTCAACTCTGATTGTTATTATGACAGGAGGTTCACACAAGCACGTCAGCCTGCAAGAGTTGCAACAAACATCTTCCCCATAAAGGGACCTGCACCTGCTGCTGCAGATGCGGGAGGTATTTATGGATACAGTTATTCTTACAGAGACATTGAAATACAGGCAATTGACATTCAAGTGGAAACAGCAGTGTCAACCATTACTGGATTTAATATTCAACCGGAACATATTCGCAGTCTTACTGAACATTACCGCACAACACCTATGGTCGTGCCAAGTGAGATCATAAGAGTATATCCATTCACAAGTCTTCCGTCAGTCAACGGTGTGAATTGCACACTCAATCTTGCATTAAATCAGGTGAAGATGTTCATCATTCTCTTTCCTCGTCTTCCGTCCGATCTTACGTGCTTCACCAATCCTATGCTAAGTGTGCAGTTACGCTTAATGAACAGAGTGTTTCCAGAGAGACCACTTGCGACAAACTCTTATGAATTCTTGAGATACACACTTGAGAATGCACAGTTGGACACAGTGCTCCAATGCACAGAAGCATTTGAGAATTCAATCATCGTACCTCCCCAAACTCAAAAGTATTTCCGTGACAGGAGCAAGAATGATAACACACAATTCCAATACATCATTCCCTTGGAAAGGCAGAGTGCAAATGCATTCTTCTTTGTTGGAGTAAATAGTCCAAGTGAAACAATAACTCTTCAAGGAACACCAATTGTACCTAACCAAGAAGAAGACATTTATCTCTGGCACCACAGACATAATCAACCTAAGGAAGAACAGAAGAGAAATCAGTGCCCACCTCAAATCTGTCTGACCAGTGACAGTTTCCGGTTATTCTCTTCTGACAAACACGCAGTGTATGAAACAACTAAATCATGGAATCAAGTATTTAAAGACAATTACCCTGCACTGTACGACAATCTCTTAAGACAAGCACAAGTGAGAGATCCTTTACTGATCAATCCGTAAATAATCCGTAAATTTTTTATTTTCGTTAAATGCAGGTGATTGGACAAAGCAGATTATCAGTGGAACACAGATTGTGGTTGCTTGAACAATGGATGGAAAAGGTAAAGGGAATACTGGGCCCTACTGAGACAGTCAACACTTCACCAGTTGTGAAAACCGTAAACACAAAAAAGCCAAACAAGGATGGTGCAGTCGAGGTATTCGCAAAAGATATCAAATATGCATCACTGAACAAAACACTTGCTGAGTTACTAGGGATGGTATTTGATTCGCAGGGAAAGATACATGTACGTGGGGATTTGATCGTTGATGGAGCATTAAAGTGCAACAATCTTGATGACGGAGGGAAAGACAAACAAGGTCAGCAGGAAGAAGAAGAGTTACTAATTTTACTAAGTGAGGAACAGCAACAAGGTATGCAGCACTTACTTAGCAAACTTGAATTACTTAACACAACCAATCGTGTGACTTATGAGGACTGGGATGATTATCATGCGCCACCTAATGGCCTCAACCAATACACATATCGTGAACATATTGAAGTAATTACAGAAGTACTTAGTAAAATTACAGAAGTATTGTAGCTGTCGGAGGTGATGTAGCAAAAACGGTTTCTGTTGGGATTGGTGGAACAATTCCGTCTTATTACAACAGCGAGCAATACTTTATTGTTGCTAAGGATGGCAATTCTTTGTTGATGTATGCAGGCGTTTTTCAAGTAAACAGTAACGCTCAGATATGGGTTAAATATGTGAACATGAACGAGACTCCAAAACAATAACGACGATCAGACTGTGTTCAAAAAAAGGTTTTATTTTTCAAAAAATAATGAAGTGAAAAAAAAAAATAATAAACAATTCCTCACTCATCCTTCTTCCAGTACTCTGGTCCGAACTGCTTCTCGAAGTCCTTCAGGGTAGTCATGTCCACTGCTCTCCCACCTCCCAAATCAATCGATTGAGGAACCATCCTGTGAGCAGTGTGAAACTCGATTGCCTGCAGCCTCGCTATGAACGCTGCAAGGAGTGCCCTCAAAAGCGTCATGTGACGATCGACTCCGAAGTGCATTGCCACCATCCGTGTAGCTATGCGACGGAGGTTGTTGTCTGCGTTCTCCGTTCCGTCCATGAAGTGGTTGTTCGTCAGCCTGTGCAATTCCACCATCCACCCCGCCCAAAGTCCCGCATCCCCAGCCTGAGGACCAGCCACCCCTTCGTAGATGTCAAGCAGATGCCACATATTCCACACCAAATCCACCATCCTGTTTAACATTTTCGGTCCTACATTCACCCCCAACCGAGCATGATCAAACTGCCTCTTCTCCTGTATTGGCTTATTCTTCTTCGCCCTCCTCTCCTTGTCTTCTGCTTGAGCAACTTTTACCAAACTCCTACTATCCCTCTCGTCTTTCGGAACCCACTTTGGACCCATTTTCGCCTTTTCTGAACGTTTCGGCTGCACCTCTTCCACATCCGAGTCAAGGAACGACAAATCGTCATCACCCTCACCTCCGCCACTGCGTGCACTGCTGCTGACACTGCTCGCACTGCTGCTTGCTGCTGCATAACGTTGTGCATAACGTGGTGCAGGGCGTTTTGCAGGGCGTTTTGCCGTACGCTTTGCAGGGCGTTTTGCAAGGCGTATTGCAGGTTGTGGTGGTCCTCGAGGTGGTGGTCCTCGGGGTGGTGAGTCTGGACGTGGTGGAAGCAGCTGTCCGAATACTGGTGGTGGTGCTGGTGCTGGTGGTGGTGTTGGGGAGTCACGCCCTGCAAGTGCTGCAAGTACTCGAGACTCCTTGCTCTGATCGTCTGGCGAAGGTGGGGGTGATGCTGGCAGTGGTGGCAGTGGTGGTGGTGGTGATGCTGGCAGTCCGCCGAGATCTTCAATGTCAAAATCAGGACCTTCAATACCAACACTACTGTTTGCCGCTGCTGCTGGTGGTGCTGGTGCTGCATCAAGAAGATTAGGCATCAGCAGATCGTGTGGAAGTTCGGGTGGCTCGGGCAGTGGCGCTCCTACTGCGTCTGGTGATGCCGGACGAGATGTGCGTGGCAAGTCGTCCAGAACGTCGTCTGGAAGAGGAATAGGAGCAGGAGGTGGTGGGCTGCTGCCACTCAGTCCTGCTGCCACTGCTGCACGCACCGCCGCTGCTGCACGCTCCCTTGCTGCTGCGCGCTCCCTAGCCACTACTGCACGTATCGCAGCTGTTGCACGTGTCGCAGCATGCCTCCGCAACCTTCTGCCTCTGCCTCCATATTCCTGCAACTGCAGTTGCAGTGCAATCATTCAATCGGTAGGGGGTGGTGGTGGTGGAGGCACAAGTGCTGGGGGATGAAAGTCCGGACCCGCTGCTTCCCTGAATGCTTGATGGTTAAGTATATGGTTGATAATCCATTCAGGGAAGGGTGGTTCAGCAGTCCGCAATGCATCCGCCACTGTGTCTTGATCTGCTCGGAATTGCTGCATCGTCATGAGTTGCATTGCAGCGTGCATTGCCCTTACCATCTCCCTCCGATCTTCGATTAACACTCTGCCTCCGAACGCACTTTGCCATGAGACCGAAGCAAAGCCACCTACCATGGGACCATTGTATACACGGTACCATGAAAAACCGTCGCTCCTGCTGCTGCTGCTTCTCTGTTTCTGTATCTGCTGTTCCTTCTCCCTTTCCTGCATTTCCTTCTCCCGTTCCTTCTCCATCTTCACCCGCACCTTCTGCTCCACACGGCCGTCCCCACCGCCCTTTTCCTCACTCCTAGCTTAGTAACTAGCAGCAGACAACACTCCTCCTCTCGCAGGGCCACGCACAAGCGACGCACACGCAAGCCGTTGTAGGTGGTGAGGGTCGGCCCTCGTGCCGTGGGGGGGCATATGGAGCGCAATCACACACAGCACTAGGCGTGGCGTGGCAGGGGCCTAAAAAACAGGGAAAGGGGTTTATGGAAAGGGGGGGGTGAAAAAAAAAAATACATAACTGATGAAGAAGGGGGATGCACGGCGATGTGAAACAAGATGAAATAAGTGTAAACAAACACGCAAACACATCTCCAATACTGTAAAAAAAATAAAAGAGAAATTGCTCTAACCCACCAAACATATAGGAAAGAGAGGAAGAATAGTGTTCAACAAACACATCTATCAAGAAGCGCTGGATGAGACAATACAAAACAAATAAAAACTGATCAACCAAAACAGAAAAGAAAGGATATCCATCC
>BNWK01000098.1 GCA_025998775.1 Alphaproteobacteria bacterium
AAAAACTTCTTCATTTTCGGAATATCATCATCCGCAAGACCATCACCCCTATCAAATTCAAAAAATACAGATTCCTTGCTTTCGGTAACCTCAAGGTTAGCAACTTGCGGCACATATCCGTCGGCTTTATATTGCTTTTCGCATCCCAGCAGTAGCATGCACACTAGAGACAAAATAACAAAAATCATTTTCGACATGTAAACCTCCATATGCCACTCCATTATCTAATAGAAAAACCGGCATTTTTTCCTTTTTTTACATTTTGATGAAACTTTCTAGTAAAGATTGATTCCAGAGGAGAATATAATCTCGGTATCATTTCAGTTGGTGTTTTCAATTTCTTGGAAGAAGGTTTTACAATGTATGGTGTAACAATAATAACAAGCTCTTTTTCATTCTTGGTCACAGAACTCTGGCGAAATAACGCTCCAAATATAGGTATATCCGCTAAAAATGGAGTTTCAATGCTGGCGGAACTTGTATCCGTCTGGAGCAAGCCGGCTATTGCAAAACTCTCACCACTTCCTAACTCCACAGTTGTCGACACTTCTTTGGTCATAAGTTCAGGAGCTACGTCTGCTTTGCTAATAATGTTGCTGACTTTTGGGCTAACCTTTATGGTAATTCTATCTTCCGCTATGACCACCGGCGTAAACTCTATGGACGTCCCCCACTGCTTGAATTCGGTTGTAAAAACGTCACTGCCGTTCTGTCTTACTTTGTATCCCTGCTCTCCACCTGACTTAAATGTTGCACTCGTACCAGACAAAGCTACCAGCGTCGGCTCAGCCAAGATAGATGCAAATGACTCATTGGCTAGAGCATCTATGATTCCCGAAAGTCCAGTTTGCCCGCCAGCATACACACTCCACATGGTGCCTTTTGATTCCTTCATGTTTTCCGTCAAGCTTTTAGATAATCTTTCTCCATTTCCGGAAAGAAAGCCATACCGCGGTCCATTAGGTGTTGCAGTCGCAGACATTGCTTTCCAGTCAATGCCTAATGTCTTGGTCAATGATCTCGTAACTTCGGCAATTTTTACCTTTAATAAAACCTGAGTAGATGTTTCAATCGCTAGTTTGTTGACAATTTTGGCTGAGGGCACAAATCTTCCAATGATTTCCATCACATCCGAAGCTGTTTCTGGAGAAGGCACTTTTCCTTTTGCAATCAATGAGTTATCTATGGACATCAACTCCACACTGGTATCCGGATACATTTCAATAATCGCTTCTTTGATTGCTTCCAGCGGATATGTGACCCGCACCTTACAATCAACCAGGGCGTTTCCATCCTTGCCATTTATAACAAAGCTTGTTACTCCAGGAGCCAGTCCAATAACGTATAACGAATTGTCCGTCAACATCTGCACATCAATAATAGTCGGGTCTGGAATGAATATCTCGCTGATTTTTTCACTCAACTTTATGAAATTCACCGAATTTATTTCAATTTCTTTGGTTATACCCTTGCTAAGTTTCAGCTTTTTTTTTCTGGAATGCCGTTCACCTATGGCTGTCACACGCTCTTCGCTTGATTTCCTTGCCAATGATGAATCATTATCTTCATCGCCATATATGTCATCATCATCATCGTCATCGTCGTCTGAAGCAATTGGTTTTGCTGTCCCGTTGGATGTAGTTCTTCCAGTATTACCATGGTCAGCATAAACATTAGTGGTGCATGTACAAATAAAACACAGAGCTGTAGCTATATGCAACAGTCTCAAAATCGGTTTGCAACGGCCTAAATATACACATTTAATGTGAGAAGTCGGATTTTCTTTTTCCTGGATTCCTACGGCCCTTCGGGCCTCTGAATGACGAGAATTTGAGTGTTTTCCGTCATCCAGAGGAGCGTAGCGACGTAGGGATCCAGTTGAATAAGATCCATAATCTAAATTCAAATGAGTATATACTTCTCTCATAACACCACCACATTTTCTATGCAACACTCACAAAACATTCCGGACAACGTTCTTATTTTCCGGCAGCGCTGACGTTATCACCCTTAGTGACGTTACCGTCCTTATCAAACTTTACTTCCTGAGCTGTTAATTTTTTGTATATTACAGCTTTTTTTTCGTTTCCATGTTTTGCTTCGTCTCCCAAGACTTTTCCGCAAACAACCTCATAATTACCTTTTCCATTTACATCATTATTTTGGGACTCTGTAGATTTATTACCATATAGCCTTGCTGCGGCATTTATATTATCCATCAACAGATTCTCTGCCTCACTGCGCTCTCTAGCTTCAAGAAGCTTTTCCATAGATCCTTTGCGATTCGTATCAATAATACCGTTCATGAAGCTTTCCTCATTGCGCTCCCTAGCTTCAAGAAGCTTTTCCATAGAGCCTTTGCGATTCGTATCAATAATACCGTTCATGAAGCTTTCCTCATTGTGCTCTCTAGCTTCCAGAAGCTTTTCCGTAGAACCTCTGCGATTCATATCAACAATATCGTTCACGAAGCTTTCCTCATTGCGCTTTCTAGCTTCCAGAAGCTTTTCCGTAGAACCTCTGCGATTTATATCAATAATACCGTCCAGAAGAACGTCTTCGTTCTTGACTTCTTCGTCTTTGCGAGATTTCTTTTCCAAAAGCTTGTCTGTAGAACCTCTGCGATTCATATCAATAATATCGTTCATGATATTATCTTCGCTTTTGGATTCATCATCTTTATGCAATTTCCTTTCCAAAAGCTTGTCTGTAGAACCTCTGCGATTCACATCAATAATACCGTCCAGAAGAACTTCTTCATTCTTGACTTCGTTGTCATTCCGCAATTTCTTTTCCAGAAGCTTATCTGTAGAGCCTCTGCGATTCATATCGATAATACCGTCCAGAAGAACGTCTTCGTTCTTGACTTCTTCGTCTTTACGAGATTTCTTTTCCAGAAGTTTTTCCATAGAACCTCTGCGATTTATATCAATGATACCGTCCAGAAGAACGTCTTCATTCTCGACTTCGTCGTCCTTCCTAAATTTCTTTTCCAGAAGCTTGTCCGTGGAACCTCTGCGATTCGTATCAATAATATCGTTCAGAAGAACATCTTCGTTCCTGATTTCTTCGTCCTTCCTAAATTTCTTTTCCAGAAGCTTTTCTATGGAACTTTTGCGGCCTATATCAAGTAGGTCATTTACAAAACTATCACTCTTATCATCTCCCTCCTTGTTTTCTTCAGCAAGATCTTTGTTTAACTCAGTTTCTTCAACCTTTTCATCCTGACTGCGAATAGAAATTATTATCCCAGATGCACTCGATTGATTGATGATCGTTTCGATAAGATCTTCCTTTACTTCAAGGGTAACATTTCTAACCGGAACGCCAGCAGGAGGAGCTGGAGCATTTTCCGAATGAGCGTCTTTTTTTCGTTTGCTCGTGGTCGAGCCATCAACTGCCAGCACATGCACAGCCTTATACTTATGAGTTTTCACCTTATCGCCCTTACGTTCCATAATTAATACATCAATTAAGTCACCGGGGTACAGCATATTGTTAAAAACACTTGACTTTTGATCAACAACAAGCGTAACGGCTCTCATTCCTTTTTTTATATAGGCTTCGACAATTTTTTCGGTATTTTTCTTGTCTTCTTCTAGCTTTTTTTTCTTTTCTTCTTCCTCTCTCTTGACCGGATCCATATCATCGAGCATTTGGATTGTAAGAGGAATACCTTGTGGAATATCGTTCTTTGCCCACATCTTTATAGCATTGGCGTAATCAGCGGCATTGTTTATTGGGATATCGTCCCTGTCTTTTGCGATAAAATAAGGCTGCAAGTTTTCTGCAGGCCATTTTTTCCAAGCGCAATTGCTAGTGGATATCTTTTCACCTTTTTTGATATTATTTGATACTACAAATACCAGAATATCCCAGGACTTCTTCTTCGTTTTATCTTTTGCCATGAGCGGAATGTCAGGCATAGAGATTTCCTCTTTTGGATCTTTAACTGCAACGTTACTGACATTAACTGGTATCAACAATCTAATAAGATAGGTAATGGCAAATGCTATGACAGCTGCAATAACTATCTGAATTAGATCTTTCTTGTTCTTCATGTCAACACCTGGATAACAAATTTTCTGCTATCACATAGAAAACACCGCCGGATAACGCTATTCCATATGGTATTTCCTGTCTCAGTGCGTTTGTCGGACATTTATTGAGTGAAACAATCTTTCTACTGATCTTGCAGAGAGATGGTAGAATTATCCTCAGAAATCCAAATGCATTTTTTTCTTTTTGAAAGATGCATAGCCAAGTCACGATTCTTCTTCTAAAAAAGAAGACTTTCTTAACAAATAATACATATATAATGGATAACAATATCCCGGCTATTGATACTCCAATAGCGAATTGATACACATCGCTCTCCATAAACAACAACAGCGGAAATAATAGCTTTACGTCACCTCCTCCCATCATGTTTAGTCGATTCAAAATGCATGTGATTGCGAACGTTACAGTGGCTATGGAAAATCCAAATATGAAATTACTACCTGAAACGCCAGAAATACACGAAACCGCATAGAGGCCAAACAGAAATATCACGACTTCGTTTTCTATTCTAAAAAACAAAAAATCGTTGATACTAACCACCAGAAGCGCTATTCCTAACAAACACCAAATAAGCAATTGAAACACCATAATCAAACTCTGAGACTGCTGCATAATGGCTCTTTTTCGCAATTGGCTTTGGTGCTTGCAGCACACGCAATATCCATTTATAAGGAATCCTCATGTACATCTAGTACACTGCGATCATGTACTGCGTTCTTCCTAGCTCTACGACACAAGTGTCTTGCAAAAAATATCTCATTATGCAGAAGTCTCTATCTAACTTAATAAGAGACCTAACT
>BNWK01000099.1 GCA_025998775.1 Alphaproteobacteria bacterium
CCAAAGTACCCCACCCCAGGCCCTTTCAAACACACATCTGGTAATAATGCAGAACCATGCACACATGCACACTCCAAAACTTTATGTCGGTTTTCACTGGAGTCAATCGTTCAAGTGGCAGGAAGAAGATGGAGAACTAAATTATTCCTTAAAAGCCCGTTCACTAATGTATCTCATGAAAGAATACAATTACGATGTTGATGGTTTAGATGAGGTAGGCGGAACATCTCTTTATCTCAGTTGCACTAAAGAAGAAATTCCAGGTTTAATTGATTTGTTAAAAGAATACGACTTCGGTGATTGGGTTTACTTGTCTTACAAAGAAGGCGATAATTTCGTACAATTAGAAAATGACCAAACAGAATAAACTTTCAAAAACTTTTTTTCTTTTTCAATTTTTTAACAAGTATAAAATGAACAATCAGGAAGACACAGTCAAAGCCTTCAAAGAAATTTCATCTGCTCTTACTTCAACTGCAACTCTACTTAAATCTTTTGAGGAAAGACTAAATAAATTAGAAAGCAGTCATATTATACTGAGACCCACTAGCGAATACAAAAACGATCGATTTAATTATAATCCTTACAATAATGTTATGAAAAGAGATAAAATAATTGAATGTCTTTTAAGGCTTGGTGCTTCATATAAAGATTTAGAAAGAATGACAAAATACAAAGATTGTTTACAATTAAAACTGAAACAAATGAATTACGCAGGAAATTTTAACTTTCTCGAAGTCTCTGTATTTCTTGACAAAAATAATCTTCCACAAATGAATCAGGACATGAAAGAGGCACAACAGAATATTCTAATAATTTGTGAACAAAGACACGAAGAGTATGAAAGATCCAGAAACAATACAACTGGTGATATCTATAAAAATAAATTACAATTGCCAACAGAAGATTTATAAATCTAGTATTTTATTTTTGTTCAATTATTTTATCGGTTAAGCAATACTCCAATGAAATTCGGAATTCGGAATTCATATTGACAGCGTAAGGAGTTGTTAAAAAATTTACTGATTTATTGATATAGATAGATTTTATTTTTCTAATGAAGGGATTATTACACTTTTTAAGAAAGCAAGAACTCATTGTAATTGGTTCGTCCTCGATTTCAATTAATTTATCATAGTCTTTCCTATCAACTTCGTTCAGATATAATATTGCTATTAATTGTTTTAACTGTTCCAAGTGAAATAATACTTTATTGCTTCTTTCACTAACACTTTTTAATGAATCGAAATCATTTAATAAAATGTCGGTTAAAAATTTTGTTAGTTGGTCTTTAAAAAGATTTTGTATCTCCGAGAAGTCAGGAGATTTGTAAGGTATTGGCATTTCAATCTCATCCATTTCCTCTTCATACTCATCCTCAACTTTTATATCTCTTTTTAGTCTTTCTGGAATGATATCAAGATCTTTCCTAATTGGTGATTTCCTTGAGCTAATACTATTGGCTCTCTTCATTTTTTGTGGTGATTGAGGTTTAGGGGTTAATGCTCTTGGGCTAACTGGAGGAGAAATACCATAGGTTTCGGATGATGGATGAATAATGTTTAAATTTATGGTATTATTATTTTTGGATGAATTGTCATTTTGTGATGTTAACGATGTTGCTGTTGAACTATGTTTCTCGAAAGATAAATTCAAAGAGGGTAGACTCATTTCTATTTATATAAAATAAAAATAAAAATAATTCAATCTATTTTCACTTAATTTCCTCCAGCCATGAATTGAGCGTAGAGTTCCGGATAATATCTTTGGAAAAACTCATTCCATCCCAAATTGATCTCATAATGACATTTCTGGGCTCCAGTCTGTGGGTCAATACCGAAAACTATAAATGTATTCGAAACTGCAACAAATATTGGTGGAGTGCGGTTAACCAGTATTCCATCTCCTCTACTGATATCATTGTAAACTTCTTCTTCTCCCTGAGTAATAGCGTTTCCCGTTAATGATATTACAGTGTTTGATGTACTATTTGCTCCTCCAGCAAAGAAGGCATTAGTGGAAGGAATTTCAATAGGTATTGAGTGAGCGAAATTTGTGATGTCAGTGTGTGTGTAGTATCTTTCATGCTTTTTTCCAGAGTAGTTAACCATATATGAATTCTCGAATTGATTCGAACATTGTAGAGGTTCACCCAACAAATTAGCTTCTAACTGTGATTTGAAATATTGAGGTTCAGTAGTGTTAACTGCAGTATCAGGCCATGATTGATCCAAAAACTTCAATGAAAGATCTTTATATTTTGGATTCAGGAAACATGTGATGTCGTTGTGATGATGAGGAAACAGAACACACACTTCCACTGCATGTGTTAAAGGAATATTTATTTGTGTGTCAATTCCTCTCTCACTTGGTGTATTCGGAAATGAATAACTTCGAATCATCTCAGCAGGAACAGCAAAAGGATTTACACTAAAATACTCTCGTAAATGTTGTTTCAATTGTTTATTAATTCTGTAGCCATGAATGTAGGATTTTATCTGTTTGGCGAAAATAGTCTGAGCACCAAATACAACCTCAGGGTGATTTTTAAATCCAACAGTAAGAACATCACCTGTTGGATAGCCAGGAGAATCTCCATCGGCTTCAGCCTGTGTGATATGAAGGCTTGAGATTATTTCAATTGGTGTTCCGAGTTGATGAAACATGTTGCGATGCGATCTAGATGCTGGCGCTATCCAATGTGCCACCTGATGCATTGCTTTTTCGTAGTTTCTTTCTTGTCCACTTTTGAAAACCGTTGAAGTGTGTAATTGGGTTTCCTTTAGGATTGATATCTCTGGGTCAACACGCATGATGACCAGACCCTCAGGAGATAGTCTAAAAAGAATTGACAACTCTCCAAAGATACATTTAGGGTATGCACCGATTCCTTCAAACATCAAATTTGCATCAAAAGGAATATCAATGGAAAGTGAATACCGAGTTGTCGCATTCCTGTTGAAAACGCCTCTACCAATTCCCATAAAGAGATATATACTCCACATTTTGATACATCCATTTTTTCAACATCTTCAAACAAGGAATAAGTTCCTGCTCTGCTCTGTAATTCACATTCGGGTTTAACTCTGTGATATAAAAATGATTCCAAAATAGCTTTCGTCTGTTCCGAGCCACCAACATCTCGTCCGTTATGCAATAGTTTTATTGTACAAATAGCATCTGTTGCATGTTTGTATCCAACAAAAATGAAGATTCTCTTATACAATATTACCTCAGCTTCTGAAAGCGATCCACTTAAGGGTAGTTTATTATCTCCATCAAAGCCTGAAACTAAATCTAAATCAATGTCAACGTCAATTTGAACGTAGGATTTATCCATTTGTGTAATATCTAGATTGACGTCCGTTAATGGTATTTCAATCTCGGTGCCACGAGGAACTGGCTTTTGTGAATGACTGTCAACACATTTAATCCTAAATAATCCTTCTTGGTCAATAGTTGTAGGTTTTCCTGTGAATGACATTAGTGCATTTTCAACACTCCCAACCGCTTCCATTGCCATTGCTTTTCTGAATGTATGATTTAAAGCCATAGAATTTATTAAGCAATAAAAATGTGATTTATTAAAGTTATTAAATGGTATTTCAGTTTAAAATATTTTAAATGTTTTTCGAAAGTAAATGTAGAGATTTAGTGTGGCAGTAAAGTTAGAGTAGTTATACCCAGAGATGGTTTAATTAAAAATAAATCATTAGTGTTCATCACCACTTAAAATCATTAGAAACTATTGAATAAATGATTCCACAAACAATAATTATAAATATCAATTTTTATCGTTTAATAAATATAGTTTTATCAATGCCTGGATTTTGGTCAAAGGTTAAGAAATTCTTTTCTAATGTTTGGGGTGGAGTTAAAAAGGCTTTTAATTGGATGGTACCTAAAGCAAAAACTCTTGTTCAAACAGCAGCACCAATTATACAACAGATAGCACCACCAAAGTATCAGCAGGCAATACAACAAGTCTTGGATAGGACCAATCAACGTCTCGATATTGCGACTCAATTCACAGACCAAAACGGGGGAATCAGAATTGGAACCTCTAAACTTCTACCAGCACTGCTAATGAAAAGATTAGGAGGTGGAGGTACATAAATAAATTTTTCTTGAAATTATTTTTTATTTTTTATTTTTTATCCAGTATAAAAAGAATGACAAGTGAAGATAATGGATTGGTGGATTTGTTTGATGAAAACAAACAAGACTTATATATAACGTTGAAAGCTGACAACCGATACGAAATTAATATCGTTGAACCTCACCAAATCAGGAATAAGAAAAACAAATATACAGTAAAAGTTTGCAAAAAAGAAAACGGTTATAGATACGTTCATCTAGGAACCTCAAAAGATAACAAAAATCATTACGTTCATCGATTAGTTGCAAATCAATTTTTGTCAAATCCTGATAATCTATCAGAGGTGAATCACAAAAATTCAAGTAGAAGTGATAATAGACTTCAGAACTTAGAATTTGTTTCAAGACAGGAGAATTGCGATAAGAGAACAAATTTTGGTAGCTATAGACATAAATACTTTGAAAAACTGAAAGGAGATATAACACCAATAACTTTATAAAAGGGACATAAACTAATTGACGGTTATTGCCATGATGAAAACTATTATGTTTATCGATATGTAGGAGGATTTTATATGAGACTGAAAACACATAACACAGATTATCCTTATGTCTCATTAACGGATGAACGATCTAAACCAATTACCGTTTATATCTCAAGACTGAGGGATGGCGACTTCGAATAGTCAATCAAAAATTTATTTTTGTACGATAATAAATGACTTTAAAGGCAATTCAAAGAATATATGATGCAC
>BNWK01000100.1 GCA_025998775.1 Alphaproteobacteria bacterium
TTGTCAGATATTAATTCATAAAGAAGGGTTTGCAATCAAAGGAAACACAGATTCTACATGTACATATGATTTAATCCCAATCGAGCGAGAGCTTGTTGAGCGATTATTGCTTTTTAGGAGCGAATACTTAGCGGATACATATGAATTAAATGAGGTGGTTAAAAAAAACATGGAAAAATATAGCAAAAGAATAAAAGAGTTATTTGTTGCATATCATGTAATAGAGCAATAAGGAGCAGATAATGATTGATAAATCAAATAAACAAGAAAAAAATGAGATGATAATGAACGATATCTTATCAAAAATAAAAGATGCATGGGATTCTCCGATTGTTTTAAGAAAAGACATTGCAAAATTTTCTTTTGGACTTGTTACAGCTAGATCAATGCAGGTATTAGATTGCAGAGGGCAAGGGATAGAGGAATCCATAACGATAAACGGCAAGGTTGCATACCCATTAGACTCCGCTATTGAATGGCTTGAAAGCAGGATAAAAAAACAGGTAATCAGAAATGAGAGAAAATCACATAAAAATGACTTTATGCTGAACGGATAAAGAAAAGTAGTACAACAATGGCGCTTCAATTCCTAAAAAATGAGGCGCTTTACGGCATAAAGTAGCACAAAGGTAGTAAAAAATGCAAAAAACAAAGATTTTAGAAAAGGCAGGAATCGCTCTTCGGTATTTAGATTATCTAGAGATAGGCATTTTGGGATTTGAAGCCACAATAAAGGCATGCTCAGATGCTATTAATACAGCCGGCCACCGGAAATATCAAGAACTAAACTTAATTACTAATAACTCCAACTTCGAAAAAAGTAGTAAAATAGTAGTAAAAAATCGAGAAAACGAAGTTTTTTGTGACGGCATTTTTCGCAAAAAACTCTCAAATTTCAATGGTGCCGGACGTCGGAATCGAACCAACGACCTACTGATTACAAATCAGCAGACATTATGTTTCAATGCTTTTTTATATCTTTCATAGATGCCCTCAAGCTCCTCGAAACTCAACGAGTATTGTTGCATGGATTTTTAATTTAATCCAGCGCTTTTTGTGGCCATCTCAAAAAAAAGTTATACAATAGTTAGACAGAGACTTTACATTTTTTGCAGAAGCCATTATATATCTACAAGGATATGTTTTAAAAAATAAACGCGGAGGAAACAAAGTATGGCAGCAGATTGGATAAAGGTTGAAGGCGTTAAAGGGATAAGCTATAGACAGCACCCTACAAGGCTACACAAGAAGCACAAGGATAGATATTTTGCCACTTTTTATAAATTGGACGGAAAAACCAAATGCGAAGCATTCGGATGGGAATCTGATGGATGGACTGCCGAAAAGGCAGTTTCCATATTGCAAGAGTTGAAGCAAAACCAAAAGACAGGTCAAGGCCCAAAAACCCTTGCAGAAAAGCGAGAACAATCCAAAAAAGAGAATGATGAGAAAGAAGCAAAAACCAAAGAAGAAGAATGTAAATCCATAACGTTTACTCAACTCTACGAAATGTATCTGCCTGTCCAGAAAGTAAAGACAAAAGAAAAAACTTGGAAAAACGAAGACAGTTTTTACAGAAATTGGTTTAAAGAGCCACTAGGTGAAAAACCAATCGAGCAAATAACAATAGACGATATACAAAAAATATTAAACAATGCCCTAGAAAAAGGTAGAACGCCCAGAACAGTTGAATACATGAAAGCAGCCATTAGACAGATGTTCAATTTTGCAGGAGATCGCGACTTGTACAATAAAAAAAACGTAGCAGAAAAAGTTGCAATACCTTCTGTAGACAATAGACGAACTAGATTTTTCACACAGGAAGAAGTGAGTAGAATTTTGGTAGCACTCCAAAAAAGAAGTCAACAAACTCACGATATAGCCTTGTTTGCTATGTATACAGGATGCCGCCCCATTGAAGTTTTTTCATTAGAATGGGAAGACGTTAATTTTGCAACAAAAATCATGACTGTTCGAAAAACAAAGAATGGAAAAACAAAACACGTACCTATGACTAAGCCAATCGAACAATTGATGCTAAGATTGAGCCAATTAGACAATGTAGGGCTTGTTTTTAAATCTAAAAAAGGGACAAAAATCAAAGCTGTGTCTAAAGTTTTTTTTGATGTGCTCAAAAAACTTGGCATTAACGATAATGTGGCAGACGAACATGAACAAGGCGTATTTTACACACTGCGACATTCCTACGCCAGCTGGTTAATGATGAAAGGAGCTGACCTTTATGACGTAAAAGAACTAATGGGACACTCGACAACCGCCATGACAGAAAGGTATTCACACTTGTCGCCTGAACATTTAAAGAAGACTGCTTCATTGCTTGATGAATGCCAAATAGGTGATTTTTGAACAGAATACAGCAGGATAACGTTTTAGATTTGCATTTAAGAATGTGCGCCGTTACATAATTGGTGCACTATAGCACTTTTATTTTAAACTTACGACATCGACTTCGCGAGTATTTTAAGAGATCTTGCGCTCGCAAATGCAAGGCAAAAGCACTATGGCGCAAAGAATATGATTATTGATAAAAATCCCTTTAGTTCAAAACACTCGCTCTACCACTTTTGGCATTATATCTGTTTGAGCTCACATATGTTTTGCAATTTGGAATCAAAAAGGTGTATTCTACCACAGATTGTAATGGATGATTTCAATGTATGGATATATAGAATATTTTATTGAAGTTGTGTTTGGTTTTGGAATGTTCATAAACGCCGCGCTATTTATACCTCAGGCTGTAGAGATATACAAAACTAAAAATGCTGATGGCGTTTCTCTGACAACCTTCGCTGGTTTCAACATAATACAATTATTTACAATTTTGCATGGCTACATTCATCTAGATTACATTCTGATGTTTGGTAGTGCACTGGGTTTAATATTTTGCGCAAGCGTTACCTTTTTGATCGTTATATACAAAAGCAGAGGGGAATTATGAGTACGAGCAGATGCGTAAGATGGAGCAAAGAAGCACTGGGGTTCTTTGAATCTGCTTCTGATAACAGTATTGTTTTAGAAGTTATTGTGTCTTACTCGTGTGCTAGTCAAACAGGTGAAGGTTTTGAAGAACTTGTTAATTCAATAGAAAGTATTAAGAAGAAAATAAAAAAAGTTGATATTACGGATACATCATATTTGTACAGACACTCTATCCCTGAGTTTGCGCAATACTCTGATTCGAACGAACAAACAAAATGGTTTTTGAATAATAAGGATAGTGTCAATAAACTGACTGTAGATTATACCATGAATTCGTGGGCTGATGGTTTGAAAGACGCCAGATTTCAGCAGTGGATTAAACAGATAAGGATAGATTTTGCTGGAAATGAAGGGGGAGACGGTATTCTGTATCCTTTTAGAAAGGTCGTACTGGCTACAGCAAACGAGGCGGTATCTAAAGGTAATGGCACATTAAAGCAGTGCATAGATTTTATACTTGAAGAATGCGCGTATACATGCGCATTTTTTAAAAATGTAGTCATGGTATATCCGACCAAGTTGTCACTTCCAATAGCATTTGTTATCGAACATTACAAAACAAACATTCGTCATCTGCCTTATAATATGTCAAACAATGCGCAACGCCATAAGAATCGTATTTTAGATAGAAACAAGATAAACAATGAGATAATTGAGTTCATAACGACGATAGCATCTACCGTTAATTTTTTCGTAATAAGCAAAAGCGGAGAAATTATATACAAAAACGAGTCGTTAGGAAAAATTGTCTCTGAATCAAACGCAATGAGTTTGAATCCAGAAACTTGGGAGAATAGCTTAAAAGCCATAAATCTGTCGAGACAAGTTGTCGTCGAAGAACACGACAAAGGAAAGGTTTTTCTATCAGTTAAGTCGCCTTTGATAATTGACGACGAAATCGAGGGAGTAATCGGACTTGCGGTTGAAATTACAGATCGTAAAAAGGCACAACAGCTGGAAATGCAGAATAAACTTCAAGAAGAACGAAAAATTATTTACGAGCAAATAGCTCATGATATTCGTTCTCCGCTGGCAGCTTTGTCTATGATTACAAGAAACTGCAAAGGTCTTTCGGAAAAAGAACATGTTGCATTGAGAAATATTGCAACCAGCATCGAAAATATTACAGGTGATTTGCTAAATAAGTACAGGGAAAACAAAGAAAGAGAATCTGTCGAACCTGCCGATATACGTTTCTCTGAGCGATATATATCACTCTATATTAGCTTATTGGAAATTCTTAATAACAAAAAATATCAGTACAGAGATCTGGATGTGAAATTTAATTTTTCCTGCGATCCTTCAAGCAATTTTGCCTTTATACAAGGAGATTATTCTGATTTCTGCCGCATGATATCTAATATCATCAATAATTCTGTAGAAGCAATTAAGGGGAAACCAGGAATTGTTGACGTGTCTTTTACATCCAAAAATCAGAAAGTCGAAATTGTTATAAAAGATAATGGCTGTGGTATGCCCATGGAAATTGTAGATAAGTTTATGCAAAATGTTCCTGTGGGTACCACCAAAGAAAGCGGATATGGTATTGGAATGCAGCAAGTTAAAAACACGCTACAGCAAATGAATGGTCAAATGTCAATTAAATCCACCGAAAATGTTTGTACTGAAATCACGCTCATATTTCCAGAGTCTGAACCTCCAGCTTGGGTTGCTGAACGGATCATATTATACAAAGGTGAGACTGTTGTCGTATTAGATGATGATCCATCAATCCATAGCATTTGGGAAAATCGTCTAAAAGAATACTCGAACGATATCAGCGTAAAATATTTCACACAAGGTAGTGAAGCAGTCGA
>BNWK01000101.1 GCA_025998775.1 Alphaproteobacteria bacterium
GTGTCCGGGCGAAGGGACTTAACTCACCTACCAATCCAGCTAAAATTTGAGTGAAGTACACGTATGACGTTGAAAAAGTGAAGCAGTAAGGGGGACGTTCCCGGGACAAAATTACCAAGTTTCGGAAAAACAGTGGTTGATGACCCATAATTCGAAATCGTGAATTTGTGAATATAAGGACCAGGTTTTTTTGGGACATTTGGAAAAATTTTGGGAAAATGGAAAAAGAACCTGTGAAAGAGAAAATGTCCCGGAAAGAGAAGGAGCTGCATGACCTGAAAAATATGTTCGAAGACATGGTTGAGACAGAATTGGAGGAAGAGGTTCGGGACATAGTGCAAACACTGGTGAAATGCAAGAAGAGGCCTAAATGCAGGAGATCAGGTTTTTTTGTGTGTGTCCCGGGGATATATTTTTGCATTTGTCCCGGGTAGGAAAATTTTGGAAAACCGACATGTGGAGAGCTACGAGGACAAGGTGAAAGAGATCGAGGCCGCCTGCCAGAGGATCGGATACTACCCGACTGTAAGGCTGAAAGGTTTTTTTTTGCCTTTGTCCCGGTGTATTTTTTTTGCCTTTGTCCCGGTGTATGTGTCCCGGTTTGTTTTTTTACCTTTGTCCCGTGTGTTGTGTCCCGTGTGTTGTGTCCCGTGTAGATATCCTAATACAGGCGGTAAAGAACCTCTACAAAGCGAAAGTGGAGCAAGGTAGGGGGAACGAGGCCATACTTCTGGGCGACATAAGGCAGGAAGCCGAGAGGATCGTCGGATACTCCCTCGCTGACAAGAAAGACCGGATCAAGCAGATCGTCTGGGACATGACAGGAGAGGAGCTCGAAGAACATGGAGGTGAGTGCTTGACTGTCCATCACTATGTGGAAATTGATGATGATGAAGACTAATTTTGTGGCACTTCATTTTTTTTGCTTTGTCCCCTTTTTTTTTTAGTTGTTTATTGAAAATATAATTTGTCACTATAATTAGCGAAATGAGTTTTATGAGAGATGTCCCAGATGAGCTTTTTTAAGTAGAAGTTGTTTTTCCATTTATATGTCTCTTGAGATGTCCCAAGTAAGTGCCGAAGGAGTTCGAGACCTGTGTCCCGGGTTAAATTTTCTATAGTTTTTATGAGCTTGTCCCCGTGATAGAGACATGTGTGACAGGTGTTGGTGAAGTGTAGAGCACTGAGGACTGCGTCCCGTTCATTGGTAAGTTGGTAGTCCATTTTTTTCTTGGTAAAATTTTACCGAAAAAAAATATGGGAAGAGACCCATGATTCGTAGTGGCGAAGTGGGGAATATAAGGAGCAGGAAAAAATAGAACACTTCAAAAAAAGGAAAAATGGAAAGTAATATGTATAACGAAGAGACATATAAGCCTGTTGGTGTTTTGAAAAATAATGGACAGCTGGTGTTTGAGTGTCCCGGATGTGAATTTAAGAACGTGAGAGGATTGGATGATGCTTCTTTGGCAGGGACTTCTTTGGACCTACACTTCAAGTGCTATTGCTGTAAAAGGTGTGACGCCAGGGTAATAGTCAGTATGGAATTTGACCTTTCGGATGCTAAGATTGTTGCGGCTTTCTCAAAGGACGAACCATGGGAGAGACTTCAACAGAAATTTGAGTTGATAGGTAAAAGGAAGGAAAAGATACTGAGAGCGAAGGTTTACCCAAGAGCGTCCTTTATGACCCCCATTGTTGAGGATGGGGTGGTTAACTTCCTTTGTCCCGGTTGCAAGACGTTGAATAGCAAGCTGATGATTAACCAGGCAGAGGAAGGGAAAGAAGCAGGTTGGAGATTGATATGCCTTTGCAAGAAGTGTGAGGCCCGAGTGATGATGCATGCGGACAACGGCATGTCGAACGTGAGGATCCTGTTTGCATTCAGCAAGGACATGCCCTTTGATTTGTTCGTGAAAATGACCGATGTAGATGAGGTCGAAGGGTTTGAAGAGGAAGAGTAGTGTCCTTTTTTCTTGATTTTACCGTCTCCACTTCCCTTTATTTTTTTTGAGTGTTGTTTATTGAAGAAGAAAAAATTTTTTTAAGTGAAAAAAATATGGATGGGTATGAGGTGAATGTATTTGGGGAGAACTATGTTTTGATTAGGTTAGTGAGACTTTTATATGAGTTGTCCCTGGCAAGGTATAGGAATGAGTATAAGTATAGGGAAGTGAATTTAAGTACAAATTTGATTGAAATTCACTTAGATGACTGTATGTTGGACAAGGTGAGAGCATTAACCGGAATTAAGGCTGTTTATAGACTTCGGAATAGTGAGTTATTGATGGAGAGTATGTTAGTGAAGACGGGACCGTTTAGGTGGATTTGTGGTAGGTATGTATCTTTCTCCATCAAAGGAAATGACTACCGAGGACATATCATAGAATTACAGAATAGGTATCAAAAGTACCTTCGATACAGAAATAGGGTAAAGAGAAGGAAAGTGAAGGATTTGGCATTTTTTTATTAAGTGAAAAAATGGGAAAGATATTTTTCATCACTGGTAATGAGGACAAAAAAAGGGAAATGAGTGGGATATTGGCTGATGTAGGAATTGAACTGGACTTCGTAAAAGTGGATTTACCTGAATTACAGGGTACACCGGAGTATGTATGTCGAGAGAAAGCTAAATTAGCATTTGAAAGGATTAGGGAACCCTGTTTTGTGGATGACACGTGTCTTGAATTTAATGCACACAAGGGACTACCCGGTGTGTATATAAAATGGTTTTTGGACAACATGGGCTTGGTTGGTTTGAATCGTATGTTGGCAGACTTTGAGGACAAAGGAGCTACCGCAGTCTGTACTATTGGGCTTGCACTGAGTGCTGGGGATGTACATACATTTCGGGGTGCAACAACAGGATTCATTGTACCACCCAGGGGTTCAACGGATTTTGGCTGGGATGCTGTATTTGAAGAGGAAGTGTCCGGGAAGACATACGGAGAAATGGGGAGTGAAGACAGAAATGAATGCTCTCATCGTGGAAAAGCTTACGAAATGTTGAGAAATTTTTTATTAGGTGGGAAAAATGGGTAATAGAAACGAGAAAAGAAAGATGGATGAGGAGAGAATCGAACTGCCTCCTACGCAAGATACAATAGATGAGCTGATGGAGCTTTTAGGGATTTTAGAACGAGAATTGGAGGTTAAAAAAGGACTTCTAAGGGTAGCGGAATTGAAGGAGAAGTACATGGGAGTACCGTTGTGCAGGTGCATTAGTTACGAAGACTTAGTAAATGACTACGGTACGAAGATAGAGAGTATAAAGGACTACATAGTAAAGTGGAACAATTACCAAACACCTTATGAATGATTACTCTTCGGTTTGAAAAAGGAGGTGAAGTGAAAAAATAATTAGAAGAGATTTCTGTTGAAACGGACTTTTTTTTGAACATATGTCTCAAAGCACATTCCAAGCAACTGGCGAGCCCAGGACTTCTTAGTCTTGAAGGAATATGTCATAAGGAATACCCTCTGGACGACACGGACTTGATGGATGAAGTCGTAGTTGTAGCCCGCGTAGACAGTCTCACTGAGGGCATGATGTTGGGACCTTATTATGTTGAGTGCCTCTGCCTGGCTTTTTTTCTCTTTTCTGACACTCACCAATTCCTTTGCAATCCTTCTTTGCAATATCATACTTTTCTCCGCTTCTTCTTCTACTTTTTTTCGAACGGTTGCCAACTGTTCCTCATGGTGTTTCCTAACGTTTGCTAACTGCTCTTCATGTTGCTCCTTCATATACAAAGTATCAAGACTCCATCCTCTCCGAAGGGCGTCCACCTGCTGTGTCCGAACGAGTTCCAACTGCTCCTCATGTTGTTTCCGAAGGGTTGCCAATTGTTTTCCATACTGTTCCTTCAGATGCAAAGCATAAAGCATCAACGTCTCTTCCGGTGGTGACCATTCATTCGCTTTTTTCCATTCCTCCTTTAACTCCTCTTTCATGTTTCCCATTTTTACTGCGTGGGGTGTCCTCTATTTTTCTCAGCCTTATATACACAGAATCGAAATTGTAAAACATGTGTCATGTCCCATAAAGAAAAAACCCTATTTCGTTCCTTCAGACCCTATTTTCGGTCCCTTATCACATTCTCCGACATGTTCCCAGTACATAGACCCATTAAGGGTCCCATGTAGTATACAAAATAGGGTACTTTACCCAATTAATTATGTTCTTAGGAACTGGGCGTGTCTGGGGGATGCCTATGTTAGCTAGTTCTTCGGCCTGAGGACATGGATGGGGGTGTAAGGGGGGCCTCTGTGGGACATGTAGGAATTATTTATAGGACACTTGGGTGAAGGAAAGGTACAGTAGAGGGCATTTGGGTGAATAATAGGGTTCAGGGGCCGAAGAACTTGCGAATAGGTGTCTTATGGACATGTGCACTCGTAAAAAATAATTAATTTGGTAAAGTACCCTATTTTGTATACTACTGACGGCGGTGCCACCGCCCTTCGTTCGGCGGAGGGTCCCCCCACACTATGTATGTGCACTCAAGCCCCATGGATTTTTTGGAATGTGTGTGTGTGATTACTTGGTTCTGTTGGTTCTAATGGATGTGTGGATGTTTATAGTGATGAGTGGAGTTGGAAAAATGACATGGCGTATAGGGGAATTGCTGCCGTTTTTTTTTTTTGATTCCTATGTATTCCTCCCTTATTCCCTGCATATTTCTGTGTAACCGTCACACACACCCACACACCCCTTGC
>BNWK01000102.1 GCA_025998775.1 Alphaproteobacteria bacterium
GGTGTTATCAGATCATACTTTTCAGAAGGTGTCATTCCAGTAGAAAGGCCAAGCCGACGTCATGGTCCGAGAACAATAGGTGGAGCACCTCCGAGATTCGCACAAGTGGAAAACCCCAACGATGTAACATTCCTTGACGACTAATAGGAAAAATAATTTCGGTTCAATATTAATCAGGGTTATCAGGTGTTATAAGAAATGTATCATTATATTTTTGCCTATACTCATCGATACTGCTTGCCAATAATTTAGTGTAATAGGGCGGAACAATGACTCTGCTTAGTGAGGGATATGGATGTAGCAGATCGCAGATGACATTACCACCTTCATATCTGACAAACGTTGCTAACTCATCAAAATTCCTCCTACGTCTTTGCATCTTATATGGTGTCTTCCCCAATGGTAAATGAACAAGAATGATCGAGCCGGGTTCATACGTCAACATTCCCTCCATCAGGCGTGCGTTGTCGACTTCCTCAACTTCTGCCTTACATCTCCTAATGTAGGATGCCTCTAACATAAAATCTTCCTGAACATCAGTCGGGGTGAATTTATTGTCAAACGCTGAGTGTACGGTATTATTGTAGATCTCTACCACTCGTCTCATAAGATTTTCATCACCAAATGCTGCAGGGTTATACTGTGATACTCTTCCCACAAGATTCCTTATTGTTCTTACCACTGAATCCATTTCACTATAACTATTGGTCATCTCAAATCCTCTCAGTGCTGTTGGCTTCCTAAAGTAGAAATCAGCTTTAACCTCAGGCGCATGATCTCTAAACATCCTTGGGAGTGAAGCAAAGCCTCTTTCTCCGTCTCCTTTAAAATGAATTCTTTTCTCATCTTTAGCATAAGCATCACAGATAGACAATACTGCGTCAAAAATGTTATCTTCGGATGTACTTTGTATTGGAAGTACTACTAAGAATCTGGTGTTGACATTCAGGGCAAATAAGTAAATCTTGAGTCTCTGATAGAACACTATGTCGATAAGCCAACTATTAGACTTTGGGGAGAAGCTTGGTCGGAAGAACTTTTTGAGAGGTTTGAGGTTCTTATCAGGGATATACTTCTTAACATAATCATCTGGAATCAACTCCTCTGGGTCATACAACTGCTGGATTGCTGGATTGGTCTTCGCTCGATTGACTTTGACCTTAGATAAGTACGGATACAAGATAGGTGCCTCCTGTTGGACCGCAGGAAAGTAACGTCGAACTTTCGGCTTCGGTACGGGTCCTCGGCGTCTTGTGTTAGTGTTATTCATTTACATTAAAAATAAAGTAATCCTTCAATGCACCACATAATTGTCGGCTGTTAATCCTTGAATAAACGGACAGCATCTTGTGTTTTCAAGAACGACTCCTTTTGTGTAGATGCCTGAGAGAGCAAATTTGTTAACAGTGATCTTACTTAAAGTGTAGTCCGCACGGTCTCCCTTTTCTTTAGCCTCCATGTTCTTCCTCGGTTGGAATGTGCAATTTTTACCTGCAGTGATCTTACCCTCAAGTAAACATTTTTGGAATGCCTCGAAGTTAATATGCTTATTGTTATCCTTGTTGACACCTTTAAGTCCTTTCTTGTAGTCCATTATGAAGTCACCATTTTTATCTCTCATCCATGCATCGTTTTGTGTCTTCGGTATGTCCTCTGCCTTTTTGTATTCCTTAACTCTATGTAGGATGTAATTTTTCGGAGCGAGTGCAATCATTTCATCTCCGATGTTCTCAGTGGCGAAGTGCAATAGCTTCTTCTCGTCAGTCAGCATATCATTTCTATTTTTGTTCCAAAACTCACTGTCGACTATTATATCCTCAAAACCTTGATTCAAACCTTTAGTCTTATTTCCTGCAATCGCAAACGTAACGTAATCTGTATCGCAGTATATTATCATGATTCTTCTCTCATCAACTGCTTTGTAAATACCATTATAGACAAAGTTAAGTACCAAGAACTTAGAGTTATCAAGGGTAAATACATTACAATGTAGTGGTGTGCTGCACTTAAATGTACGAGGTCTGTATGCTACGAAGAAGAGGTCACTGTCTATCTGCCTCATTCCTACGAAATCTGGTCTCTTTGTTGATGCAATGGCATGTTGCCTGTCTAAAAATTTGGTGTGGCTGTATTTTTCCTCGTTGAGTCCATGTCTTGCTGGAGGTACGAGTAACACTTTGATCTGAACTTCGTAAGGGTTAAATAGTACTTACCTACAATTTTTTCTGGAACATTATAGTTATGTCTCACATCGAAGTCTTCATGACATGATGCATAACGAGCCTGCGATCCTACAGATGACAGTGAGAAGTTTTGAAGCATATCAACATGCTGCCTATAGTTTTTCTCTATCAAGTTAAGCACTGGTTCAATCATTATTTCGACATCAAGAAGATTGTAATATTTAAGATAGTCTCTTCTACTAAACATATCACCTTTACCGCTGTTCTTTTTAGCTTTAAGCAAACCTTTTAAGTAAACCAAGTTATAATTATGATCAAGGTTGGGATCATTTCTTATAGTGCTCTTGAAGTCTTCAATGGGGCTTGGTTCGCACTCGGATAGGTATTCCTCATAGTTTTCTGAATTGAATGCCTCGTATGGAAACATTCCTTTTGCCTCTTGACCCTTCTTCCCAAATGTCTTCACAAACTTTGCAAGAGTACCCCCCGCAACAAAATTTTTAGCATCGATAAATGCAAGCGCTATTCCGCTCTTTACATTCGTTACAATAATCTTTTTGAATGAGGACACACCTCCAATCATTAACTCCTTTTCGTTTATCTTCCAATCATTGCAGTGAAGGTTTTTGATAATGAAGTTCAGGTCAAACTTAGAGGAATTGTAACCAAGCATTGGAACCTCCTTCCAATTGTATGGTATATCGATCTCATCAGCTTTCTTAAGTAATTTTTCCTTTAAATCCTTATCTGTTGTGATTTTTGCTTTTTTCCTCAACCTTTCCGCTTCTCTGTTCTGAGGGTACATGTTATCCTCTGCAATCCCTTTTGCAACTTCAAAAATCTTTTCCAGTGCTTTGTGGACGAAGTCCTTACCGTCAAACACATCATAGTAGATAGGGTCATAAAACCCTTTTGGGTGATGTTTTTTCTTACCATGGAAGGCTGCTGCAATAGAAAGTGTAAATAGATTAGCATCGTATGTTGTGACGAGATTCTTAGTTTTTCCACCCTTATCCAGAGTTTCTATCTTCTTCACTATTCTTGACAGTGTTTCAAGATCTCAACATCCAAGGTATCGAGTGGGTTTGAATAGGTGCTTTTTATGCCTCGCTAATAAGTGTGCGTAAGTAGGATTCTTTTGAATGTGCGGAACGAATGGCTTGGAATCATCTAATCTAACGTGTCTCTTTTTGTCAACTCCTTTGCACTTCTCAACGTGCTGGATAAATTCATACTGCCTTCTGCGGTCTCTGATGTCCCGTTCGAAATTATGACACTTATGACAGCATCTACGGCCTGTCAGCTTTTCTGGATCAGTGACAAGAAGAGCATGGGATTTGTCACCACAATAGATAATGAGGAGATTTAGTGTGTGCTTATTGTCAGCATCCTCTCCGTAGAACTCATCAAATCTGTAATCAAACTTGAATTTCATATTTGGAGCGTCGTGTCTCTCTTCGACCGCAAATGTTTGAACTCCGGTAAACTGACCTCCTGACACTTGAGCAAGCCATTCGGTGAATCGTTTCATGTTGTTATCTAAATCGGACTCTGATGTAGCAAACAGAAATCCAGGATATATCTTCAGAAATTCTGTGTCATAACGATGGTCTTTCTTCATCTTGTTACGTCTGCAGAAATCATTATATCTATCCCTCTCAAAGTCCAAGCATAATTCTCTACCCCTTTTCAGCATAGAATTCCCCCTCAGTTCAGGCTCAATTGCTTTGGCTACAGCATTAAAAACACATGTGTTAAAGTCAGGGTTTGTTGTGTTAATAACATACCTGTTTCCGATGTGATCCTTAATACTAATGGTGGCATCTCCTGTACGGACGAGTTTATAAACTACAATCATAACTTGATAAACCGCAACATAACGATCTGCAGATGTCGCTTTTTGAGGAGCAATATCCTTGAACTGCATAATCTGTGTGGAGATAGAGTTGCAAAAATGTCCTACTGACTCCTTGTTATCAACAATCATTGGTTTCATGTTTGTAAACGCCATTTCGTAGTTAGGTTCTTCAATAGTGTAATCTACGGGGTTGTGTTGAGTGTGCTCAACTACCATTCCCAAATGAAACGTTGTCTTAATAGACATACTCAAATCTTTAACGTAATGCCAACATATTCTGTTCGCAGTCTCATATACTTGATCCATTGATGTCGCAGTGAAGGTGTGTGTAGCGTAGATGTCATGGTCATCAGTGGTGTATGCATAAGGGTCCTCAGGATCAATCGGCTCTGGGATCACTTCAGCAAACTCTACTGGGTTATGAATTGTTTCCTCATCCACAATGTAAAGTGATTTGTAACTGGCATCGGGTGGCGGAGGTTCGTCGAAGATACCAAGTCCGTAATCATCTGGATCGTACGTTTCATTTTTCCTCTTGCGTCTTGCAATTCTGAGTGCATCAATGCGGTCCATTTCATCCTTTACATCATCTATATTAGACATCACATCAATAGCGTTATCTCCCGTTTCAACA
>BNWK01000103.1 GCA_025998775.1 Alphaproteobacteria bacterium
GATTATATGAAACAGAAACAAGAGTGGGATGCACTTGAGAAACAGAAACAAGAGATAGGATTATTCAACAGCTCACCGAGTAACGAACCATTATCGCGTTGGGAACATCTCGAATATTATAATCGTAATGATGTTAATATTATGATACCAGTGATTAATAATCTGATTAACTTTGCATTTCAAGATAAAGTTGATATGTTACAATTCTTCAGTCTTGCATCTGTAGCTGTTACGAAGCGTTATGCATCTCTTTACGAAGATTTTAATCCAAGCGCTGATTATAATCAAGCTAATACTCTGAGTAAACCATACTATTTCAGCAAAGCCAAGTGTCGATCGATGGTTTATCGATATTTGAAGCAAGACCAAGCTGCTAAGGATGATGGTGCCAAGAGAAATACCAAAGAAAATATAACTGCAGATGATTTTGAAAGATTGAACGAGATGTTCACAGGGAATAAAGAAAATATCCAAGAACAGAACAAACCAAAGTATAATCAAGGAAAATGTCATATATGCCACAAGCAATTTTCAAATATACTTGTGCCAACGCTAGATAGAATTAATAATGATAAAGGTCACTCGTATGATAATGTCTTGCCTTGTTGTGTTCTATGTAACAAATCTCGTGGTAAAAAATCTATTGAAGATGTCAGATTTAATATCCAACTTCACAAATATGCGTTAGTGAAAAATTTGCCAATGACTATCGATGATGAACGCGTGTATCATTTGCTCAGAAATGGAATTACTGGTGGAATTGCTAATGTATTACATAAAAAGACAATCGCTGGCAAAACTCACATCTCCAAGCTACGTATGCAAGATGGAAAAGTTTATTCAGAAGAGAACTCTAATGTTGTCACTAACATACAAGCTAATGATGCAAACTCTCTATACCCCAGCTCCTTCAGTAGCTTAGAGCACAAGCTAAATCCTTACACAAATAACAAGATGTATATGCCCGCGCGTGTCATTGGATTTCTAGATGCTAGAGATACAGTAAAACTTCCAGCATATATGCAAGATAAGATGAGTGTGGAAGATTATCGCAATTTCCAGAAGCAGCAAATGATGAAAATCATTAGTGCTAGGGGAGGAGACGAAAAATTGTTCGTTGCATCTGTGAAAGGAAGTATCCGCGCTACTGATGAAGAAAGAGCTAATGGAATAAATACAGAGCATGGATTATTGAAAGGTCGTGGTGCGGATGAATTCTATATCAATAAATCTATTAATTTCCCTCCGATATTTCGTAACACAGATATCAACATTGATGAACAGACTTTAGGAAATATTACGATGAACCAAATCAATAAATTAGGAAAAATTTCTAAGAAAACACCAATAGTTCGTAAGTTAACTCAACTAATCGATACTCAAGGCAAGTTTATGTCTTTTGACAATTACTATCTCTGGTTTCTCATCGACACTTGCCATTTTGTTGTCGAAGATGTTGAGCAGATGGCTATTTTCTCTCGCACCGATTGCTTCAAGCCTTGGGTTGAAAAAATGATGTCGCAACGCGTGGAATATATGCGACAAGGAAATAAGGGAGGGGAAAAATATTGTAAATTAATTTTGAACGGAAGCTATGGATTTGATGGATTGAACGAAGCAAACTTTGCAAAAACAAAATTACTGAATTACAACAACACACAAAAATATATATCTCGTCAAGATTTTTCAGGTCTAAGGCAAATCAACGATGACCTATTCATTATTTCTTACAAACCTCCAACTTACAAATGCAAGACTTGTCTTCAGTGCGCTTTCTTCACTCTTGATAATGCCAAATTTTGGTACAATAACGTTCTCTACAATCATATCTATAAATATATTGACCAAGACAGAGCTATGATTGTTTATGTAGATATTGATTGTTATACATTTGCTATTGCGGGTAATCCAAACAAAGGATTGGACCAAGGCTTCACCGAAATCATCAAGGACAATATCTATTACGAAGAACATAAATATGACGTTTTTCCTAATCCTGCAAAAGGAAAGGAAGATGAAAAGAAAATCCTTGGCTTAGCTGTTGAAAATATCGGCGATAGAATGTTCGCTGCTGCACCGAAGAGCTATATCTTACATAAAGTCAAGCGTGGAAAAGATGGAGAATTCATGCGCGATAATGAGGGTAACTTCAAAATGGAGTTCAAAATTGGAATGAAAGGAGCAAATTTAAAAAGAAATGCAAATACTGGAGATACTGATTATTTGGATGAAAACGCTGATGAAAACGCTGATGAAGAAATCGACGAAGATTTATTCCAAGAGATTAATGAAACTAGCTTCAAAAATAATATAGAAAATGGCAGAGCGATTTATGCAGAAAACATGATTTTTCATCCTAAGAAGATAAATGCAAATGGACAATATAAAATGGCTAAAGAACGCATTCACAAAGTAGCAGTTTCTGGTATCAACACTAAATCGATTACACTAAAGAATTATGTTTGTGCTCCTTTCATTCATGGCTTATCTTCGATGGATTACATCGATATTTGAAATCGATGAATTTCATTAAAATTTGATATTTTTTATTTTTAATTAATACCATGATTTGTCTGCAATCAAATGTCAAATAGCAAAAGAGCAAAAGGAAAAGAACCTGAAAGTTCTACTGATGAGGAAGAACAAATCATAAATGCTGATCCATTCCTATATCCCTATGTCTCCAAAACCAAGATTAATAAAGCGAAATACAACAGTGAGATAAATCAACTATTTTTCGAACAAGTACTCAAACCTGAAGAGTTTAACAAAGAATATGTTTCAGATGTTAGGATGAAACCATTAACGAAATTTTACAGACCCTCATTTTCTCCTCACATGAACAGCTGGATAATAGATATAGCATTTTATAAAAACACTAAGCCTTACCTGTTCATCATTAACGAGAACACTCGCTATTTGGTAGTGTATGTGTTGAATAATAGGTCAGCTGAGGAAATCTATGAATGCATGGAGGATTTCATTAATGAATTCTCTAACAAATATAGTAAAAATCCATTCGTTAGCAAGACAATCAGAAATCCTATCTATATCAAAGGTGATGGAGAAAAGGGATTTGCTTCTGTCGCTGAATATTTGAAAAATGATACTTACGTAAAATTCTATCTCCGACCCCCACAGCGCTTGGCGCTGAGTGCGACCGAAGGTCGCCCAAAATCGAGAGCATCATTTAGAATGACAAATAGCTATAATATCATTGTCAAAGCGCAGTTCAATCCAGAGATAGTTGGTCCAGTAGAGCAAGATTGGATGACTATTTTTTCACCTGGAACAAGGAAAGGAACTGTTGAATAGTATTGCGCTAGTGCTTGCTTCACACTGTCTTTGAGAGAAAATCCCATTATTGTGCTAGTGGCATCACGAGTTATCGTTGTATCAGGGTCAATTCTAAGTGGAAAGCTTTCGTAAGTGAATAAGTAGTTGGCCCCGCCCTCAGGAAGATGAATGTTTAAGCGAGCTATTCCATCATCTCGCACTTGCGTAAATCGATGCGAGTAGTAGTCACCATCAGTAGTTCCACATATCGCATTAGCAAAACCTCTGAGACAAATATCTCTTGCTTGCGGGCCTATATCTGCATATGTCATTAAAAATCTATCGGTAATGTATAGTTTTGGTTCAGTACAACACCAAACTAAAGCATTTGGATTTGTCTTTATCACAAGCGTTAAATCACCGAACAAAGCATTAGGAAATAGATTAAAGCCTTGTAACGGTAACAGCATGTCAAAACCAATAGTCACTGGAAATTGTACTCTAATTTTATTGTTATCAACTGTTAGCGCTGATAACTCTTCATAAGTCAAGTATACACCACACACACTTTCATCTCCCTTGACAACATCATCCCAAAGAGAGTAGCTACCATGCTTATTTGCTTTTTCAGTTTGTGGTTTCATCTGATTATACAAAAAGCTTTCGATAGAAGCTCGATTTTGCATTGTCGAACCTAGATCTATTCCATTTTGCTGAAGTCTGTAACTATCGATACAATCAGTGGCATTCTTGAAACCAATAAAGAATAAGTCACATTTCCTCGATGCTTTACGACAATCGGGTCCTGTGTTTTCGTCATAGCCAAGCGGAGCAATCTTCGTTACATCGCAATTAAAAGTAAGTAGAATATCAAGGTTTAGTGTGAAAAAGGAGCGATGAAATTCAACTATATCTACGTTTGCATTTGTTAAAGGAATAACGATTTCTGAAGCTAAGTCATAAGGTTTTGGCGTTGTACTTTCGCAAGTGAGATAAGAGTATTTCCCAATACCTTCGACAACACCAGCTCTCGGATCGCTTTTCTGTAATATTTGATTTACAGAACCAATTTCATTCACTGCAAGAGTCTTTTGAATTTGATTGAGCATGAGTGATTCCTATTTAAAATTGTAAAAATGAAATTATTAACTAATGAACAGAATCATTCTACCTCATCAATCTCTTCCACAAACGATTTACCGCGAGGACCGACATATTCGTCTTCCGCTTCTGGTAATTGTTTAAGTTTTATTCGCGAATGTAAAGCATCGGGGCGTTTAGCATACTGAATTCCTTGCGGAATACTAGGTTGTTCGTAATCGTTACTTTCACAGTTCGTAGGTTCATAGTTCGTACCATTTGCTTTAGCACCCGAAAACT
>BNWK01000104.1 GCA_025998775.1 Alphaproteobacteria bacterium
GCAGAATTTCCAACGCGTGTTGCCATGATACCGTACTCAACTATACTATTTGTAACCAATATATCCTGCCAATTATAATTGCCGTATACAGTTCTGGATGTTATCAGTGCCAAATTTTCCCCATTCAGCATATGCCTCATAACCTCTCGACGTGGACGACTATGGAATCCTTCAGATTTACCAGTATAATAGGTGAAGCGCATATCGAATGTCCTATAGCAAATTGACTGGATTAAGTTTTCATCTAGTTCAGAATCCTTTAGATCTTGCTGCGCTTGTAATATTGTTTCATTTTCACACACTTTTCCCAGCTCATATCTTTTTCTGGCCTCATTTGTTTCTAAAAATGCAAAATCATTAATAATTTTTTGCATTTTTTCTTTTGTATTTTGGATTGTCAGATTATCTCTAGCAGTCTTAATTCCACTTGAATTGAGCGCAAACAAATCTTTTACACCACAACCTTTGTCGTAATTGTTTTTTTCGGAAAAATCTTTTGGTATAAAAAAACAATATAGAGACTCATAGTCGATTTTTTTGAATCCCATCGATACCAAATCGCCATTGAGCAATTCCGTGTATTTTTCTTCCCGTCTACCGTACAAATCAACGTGATAGACATTTGCCATTTTTTTGCTTTTGGTGGTTGTACCACGAGCGCTTGTTTTTTTGTCTCCTTCTTTGAATCTAATGCGACGTTGTTTTTCGGATCCAACGTCACGTTGGATAAAAATATTAATGGACACGCCTTGCATGATATCAAAAACATTCTTGTCTTTTGAGCCATCTTGGGACACTTCTTTTTTTCTGGAATTTCCATGTAAATCGACGATGTAAATTTCATCGAATGTTTCCAGTAGTGATTTTCGCATTTGCCGATGGATTACACCATCCAAAAAACTGTTGTTGGAAATATACGCCAATATACCGGCGCCGCTTTTTTCGACATGATGCTCTCCAAATCGAATGAATTTTATATAGTCGTCCGAAAGTGGCTGTATATTTTTTTTCATTCAAATCTTTTTTGTAGGCCTCCAATAATCCATTTACTTTTGCTGATGTAGCTTCAATATAGCAAATACATTCGCATACATATCGGAAGGAAAGTAGAAAATTGGTCCAGCGTCACGCTGTTCCGGAATCGCGCGAACGCGAATCTTTTACTTTGTTGCGCAAACACGGAGAATCTTCAAGTAACGGAGCCAACCTTCCTTTGCTCCAGCGTTTTCCCATTTCAACCGTAGGTTGAACAACAAACATAGGGCCAGGAGCTTGATCGATAATATATCCGATCCAATTATTGCCTGCCTCAGTGCGTGCCGCACTGGCATAAAATAAACGCGTGTGATGCAATCACCGGATCCAACGTCACGTTGGTTCTTTTAAATATGGAGTTCGATCAGTTCTAAATTTTCCAGGCTCCGACGATGCCGTTTGCGACAAAATACGATGCTCATCTGCCCAATCCGAAACTTTTAAAATGGAATCAGGACGCAATCCTGCGTTGTAAGACGAAAGATCAACCATCCTGCTCATCCATACTTAATTCCGTTAGGACATCACGTAGTTCACACATCAAAATGCCGTGAATTTCCGACGCGTCAGACTTATTTATCAATAGAGGCGCGATACGATCCGGAATATTCAGAATGCCATCGCGAATGATTCGTCCCTTCGCAAACATTGCGCTTTTCACTTCATCTGCCGGAATTAGCTTGCCCAGAGGCCATTCGATTCCATCCTTAGAATCATCGACATTCATCGTTTTCCAACTGTGCGATGAAGCTCAATCAATGTTTTCCATGCATTTTCTGTCGGTAAACCAACTTTAGTTGCGCAAGCAAAAGCCACGATGTTGTTATACCATGTTTCTAGCTCTTCCGTAGTAGGAATTGTGTTCTCAGCTGTTAGTTTTAGATCATCTTCCGAAAACACCGCAAAAGTCAGCGGTTCTGAGTTGCCGCTGTAAGTTCGATATATTGGTTGTCCTGATTTATCAAATAGAAAATAAGGCCACCGTACAGATGTTTGTTTCTCGAGAGAAACATCCAGATCGCTTAAAGTGCTGCCGACTAGTATGCCATCGACAAGTTGAACTCCTATGATATTGAATATCTCCTCCGGGCAATTATTCCAAAGTTTTCCAATAACGGTCAGACTGAGCTTATGCGCTAACTCACTTGCAAATTTACCCTGTTCGTCAGTATCATCACTTATTTCAAAAATCAGTGGATCAAGCCTGGAAGATGTTAGTCTATTCTCCCCGTCTGGATGTAAAGCAAAATGACGCCTAATATCATCACTAAATCGTTTCAGGTCATCTCCTTGTAATCCTTGCAGGAATTCTGTGATTTTCTGTTCAACTTTCAACTTTAATTGATCACAACCTGAAAACATCAATTCCTTTAAAAAAGGATGTTGATAATATTCTTCAAGAAACTTGACGCAACATGCTCCAATCCCAAGACTTATGTGCATTGCATGTCCGGATTCATGGTCAAGAGCAAGTATATTTGTCAATGTAAGAAAATAATATCCGGAGGAAGGTCCAGCAATTGGGATTCCTGGAACATCAAATTCTGATTTGATGTCACCAATAGTTAAAACAGGATATTCCATTTGTGGAGATGGATCACCACAGCAGTCGAAGAAAAATCTACGAACTTCGTCGCTCTGCAGGTTCAGTAATTCTTGCCTTTCTCGCAGTCTATCTAATTCCCAATCTTCCAATTCTCGTTCCTCAGGTGCTCTCAATAGCGCTAAATCATCTTCGTCCAGCGATTCTGCTTTTTTGGCGGCTAATTTTCCCACATATTCATGAGTAGCTAATTTTAATATTAACCTTAGTTTACTAACTGTAGATCCCAGGGGAGACTCGGTCATTTGCATAAAATCCTGAGTAAATTTTTCAACTATAGCGCCTGTCTGTTCTTGAAAAGACTCAGGCGGTTTCCCATAGGTGGTATTTATAAAAACTGATTGTTTTACAAATTGCTCAAAACAACTTAAAATTTCAGCGTTTTCAGCCAGTGATAGATTAATGTAAAAAGCTATTCTACCGGGTTCAAGAAGCGGTTCCATTCCAGCCAATGTGCTTTCAAAAGTTGTTAATTGTTCAGTCAGCAAAAAAGGAGACGCACTGTGAATTCAGTTTTATATTCAGCTCTGCAATCTCGTGGAATTCCATCTCCAAAAGAAGAGGTTGCACCACAGGCATTACTCTTGCTGAAACCGCCTCAGCGTTACAAGCACGTCTCGCATACGTTCGTGAAGGTAGCGAAGACACTAGTGTCGAAGCAGAAAACGGATCCAACGTCACGTTGGGAGTCCGAAAAGCCGACGGATTTCAATGACTTGTTCATTCTCGAAGGCGTAGAAAAAGTTCGAGAAATTTTCGAAAAAAGCCAACAAGAAAACGCAGTTTGCGATTGCGAGCTTGACGGTTTCCGCCTTACTGAAGATAAATTGTTTTACTATGACGAACGCCGCAAGGTATATGTTTTTGTTTCTGGTTACGTTAAGGTCATCGCACAAACGGGCTTTTATTTTTTTTCTTTCTCAAAAAAATTAAATACCTAAATCTATTGTTTTTCGCTTGGTCTTTTGGGTCTTTGGGGCTATTCAATAAAATCAATGGATTAACATCGATTTTTAAGACCGAGCACAAGACCAACAAGACCAAGTATCTAAAATGCAAGATAAAACACAAACATGCCGTCAGCCCATCGAAAATCAGGACACAAGTTTATGTCAAAAGTCGTTCGAAAAGCGGACAAAGGAATTTTCTGGATTCCAAAATGGCGTTCAGAAAATCTTTTTTGTTCTCACATCCGCCTCCTAAAACGCGGAAAAGTTGCCAACAATGGCGTTACACCCAAAATATGATGCTAGTTACGAATATAAATTATAAAAGGATACGAAAAATGGAATCGAAGAATAAAAAAGGAGAAGAATGATGGGAACGCAAATTAATTTAAAAAATATGGCTCGCCGACTGCAAAACATATGCAAGACAATGGGGGAGCTCGTCTGTTTTGATGAGGAAAACGACGAATGGAAATGGAAAGACGATCACGGCGATGTATGGCCTGATCAGTATGGTGAGGCTTGCGTGGATTTTGATGAAATGGCGGCAGTTTTAGGAGCAGTGGAAGAGGTTACGGAAGAAATGGAAGCCGGCGAAAGATTGCTGTACTCATTTGAGATTATGCGCAAATATCGTATCGCAGACGACGATTTTCGAAAAATATCAAAATCCCCACGCTTTCCCAAATATTACGCATGGGAAGGCATGCGATTTTACGTAGATACCGAAATACGAGACTTTCTTAAAAATTATGGAGAACAAAAATGACGGATAAATCAGCAGAGACTCCAGAAAATTGTGGCAGAATTGAGGGCGAAACTAACATATTGGACGCCCTTTCAGAAATGAAGTGCATCATTTCGCGGAATCTTAACATTTGCCAAGAAGACCTCGAATGGCGTCTTAAAGTTTAGCACTTTTCGCGGTCGATTGTTAATTTTATGTTGTTAAGTGGGATGGGTTAACACCCTCGTCTTTAGACGAACACTTTAGTATTATACATACATGGATTACAGGAAAGGCTCACATAGTTTGTATGATCTTAAATATCACATAGTATTCTGT
>BNWK01000105.1 GCA_025998775.1 Alphaproteobacteria bacterium
ATGAGGTGCATATGACAAATGCCATATTACTGAGGAGCGGTGTGAGTTGAAAGGCTCATGCACCGTTCTGGAGCCGAGTCGGGAGGGGCGACCTTCCCGGCTTAGGTAACGGAGTTGGTTATACGCGGTATGTGGTCTGTTCTCAGACTACAGGATCAAGTACTACCAAGAACAGAAAGTGTTGCTGGCATGATAGGTCACATAAACTTTGATGCGAAAATAACAGGAAAGCGTAGTGCGGGAAATCCGCACGCTACGTTTGACGAGGCGGGCGATGGAAACGTGGCTATCTCAGCTAAGGAATTATTATCGAATAAAATGGACAGACAACATCATAAATGAACTTGTGTCACTTCATCTACACGGAAGTAATGCATCCAGTTTGTTTGGTCACGATTGCTAACGCGCCATTGCTCGACCCTACCCGTGCGCTGAGCTTGACCAACTACTTTTATTTGGTGATTTTTGAGCGTTTTTCTAACCTTTTTGTAGTATTATACCAGCTCAATTCTTTCCAATCGTTATCGTGAGCATCGAAAATTAATCAAAATCGTAAAAAGAATCTCCACAAAGGATCGAAAACAACTCAGAATGGCAAAATTCTTGATGCAATCCGAGGAAGGCTAGCCTTGCTTTTGCAACACATTCGATGATTGAAGTCATGCAATTCCTGAAATATCAGAGAAATATGCTCTACAAAAGTAGTGGGTCAAGTTTAGGCGGGGTGGGGACGGCTGCCAAAGCTGTACCCCGTCTAACCGCGATTAGGCTGTTGAGTGGGAACGCCAGCAATGAGCTTCTCTACTCTCGCAGTCTCTAAAAATCATCAATTGGCGATAAAATTGCCATAAAATTTTCTAAATTAATGTTTCTTTAATAGTTTTTTTTTATAATGGACCTATGGAAAATGGGGAAATACAATGAGAGTACTTTGTGTCCTTTGTCTATGGCTTTTGGTTTTTGATGCACTAAATGCAACCAACGTTGATGCTGGATATCTTTTTAAGACCATACTTGGAGCTTTTACCGATAAAAATGGCTCAAAATCACGACACAAAAAGAAGCAGTCATCTAATAGCAAGCGTTCGTCTAACGGCAAGCGTTCGTCTAACGGCAAACGCTCGTCTAACGATAAGCGTTCATCCGACGATGAAGATTCGTCTGATGATGAAGATATGTCCAACGGAAGGCGATCGTATAACAACAAGCGTTCGTCCAACAATAAACGTTCGACTAACGGCAAACGGCAGAATAAAAAGAATAATAAACGTTCACCTGACAATAAAAATAAAATCAGCGTTGCTCTCATAGAAAGGGGAAAATTATTTGATGACCACGTAGAGATTGTTAGAATAAACAGCGATGGAACCAGGCTGGCCTACACGGCGATACACGACAATAATTACGGCTTGTATATATCAGAAGTCAATAGAAGAAATTCTTCCAAAAGAAACGAACCAAGAACAGAAGAGGATTGTCACATAGATGGTATTCAGTTCGTAGACAAAGACAATCTTGTGTACTGGTTTAAGGATCAAGACAAAAATGTACAGTTGAAACATATAAATTTGAGGACTAACAACTCATCACCAACTCCAATTGATTTTGATGGTGAGCTTACTGAAATACTAAATGTTGCACAATCCCAAAACGCAAATGGAGATTTTCTGATAAAGAGTCGCGATGATAATAACCACATTGTATACTACATAGTTTCAGCCAGAACTCTTCGGAGTGAAAAAGAAGATTATCAGAACGTGGTATATGGAAAAAATCTAAAACCCAAGTTAAAACTCGACGATTTTTTTAGAGATAAAGCGAATGTGTATGTTAATATAAGTCCTGTTGGCAATCGTCGTGACGAGTGGAATAAATTTGACTCAATAGATACACAAACAGAGAAATATATATCAGTTGATGGTATGGCAGGCTATAAGTTGTGTGAGAAAAAAGGCAAAGTTGTTTTGGTATCCAGAAATTTAACAACAAGAAGAGAAAATACTCTCGTTGAGATAACTGAACGTGACCTCAAGATAGAAGATTGTACCGTTAGTTTTGATAGCAATGGAAGACCAATTTTAGTTAATGTCAGCAAAGGACGAAGCAAAAATGAAGCCGCAAACAATGAGCAAAAAAAACATATAAATGCGATAGATAAAGAGTTGCAGAAAAAAAACTCCGAGAAGAATTCTAATTGGTGCTTGGTAAATTCCTCTGAGAATGGCACTGCTTGGCTTGTCTGCGTCACCAATCCACAAATACAGGATCGCCATTTTGTGTATAATTTCAGCAATAGAAATTTTACAGAAGTAGCATCCCACAACAAATTGATCGATAGTTCTAAACTGCAAAAAACAGAATGCAAGGATATTCCCATCGGCAACAAGTTGACCGCGAAGGGATTTCTAACCAAAAGCGCAAACCATAATTCACAACGACCAATGCTTATTATAGTTGGATCAGATGGAGCTCAAAAATCCACATTGGGTCTCGATCCACTTGCGCAATTGCTGGCTAACAGAGGCTGTAGTGTATTGACAATAGATTTATCTGCTTCAGAAGATGATGACTCCAATGATACAGAAGCAGAGGAGATCAATGCTGCAGTTGAGTGGTGCGTCAAGAAAAAGATATGTGATGACGGAAACGTTTGCCTCTGCGCATCCAATGAGCATTGCAGAGCAGCGGTATTAGCGCTAGCACAAAATCCAGATACGTTTTCCAGTGGCATTTTTCTTCCTGGAGATATGTCCTTTTCGTCCGATAATAGGTCAGACAATAGGTCCGGCGACGAAGGCTTTCTATCGTATATTAATAGAAATCGTATCAACAAACCAATTATGATAATAAACGAAGAAGATAACTGCCGAAACGATGAAAACCTCGTTAACTCTATGGAACATCTATCGTACTTCACATATAAAGGACAACTGCATGATATTGAACGTTCCATTCTGCTTGAGTTATTTCTCTCGATTGTTCACGAAGACATGCGTAAGGAAAAAGTATATAGTTCTGATACGCGAGCTTTTTCTGAACTGGCGGATGGTAATGGAGTACTAGAAAGCGTTGTCAATAACACTCGTCGCCGTAGCAACAATAGAAACAATAACCGTAATAGCGACTAGTAGTTGCATCACAGGCGTTTATTAAACAACGCCTGTACGGCACGCACATACGTATGGATACAACAAAATAAAGTCCATATCATCAATTTAATATGTTGCATTTTTTGTGTTTATAAAAAGGCCTCAAATTACTCCATAATATTCGATAAAATCGATAAAAAGACATGAAAAAATATTTAAGATGTTTGTTGCATTCTACATACAGCTATAGTAAACGTAATAATGTAATTGTTTTCGCGTAAAATATGAAAACATTAATTTTTAAATGTGGAGGTATTTATGAAGAAAATTTTATGCGTATGTGTGTTTTCTTTTTTGCAATTTAGCGATGGATATGCTTGTAGTATTCCAGTACCAAGAGTCGATTACGGTAGAATACATCTAAAAGAAACGCTCAATGTCTCGGATGTTCTCAATACATTGTCCGGCAATTGCCCGATTCTTTCATCAATTGGAAACCCAAGCCAAATCGCAAAAGGTAATAAATTTATCGAAGTTGTTTTTTGGGATGCAATACGTGCGATAATCAGCTGTGCGCCAGAAGAGAGACATATTTCGAAGCATATAAGTGATCTTAAAAATTGTGAAACATTTGATTTTATGAAATCGTTTCTGGGAAAAGCATTAAGTTCTAACAACGACATACAAAGAGTGCTTGTGGTTGCATGCTCAAAAATGACTGGAACGGCAACACAAATAAAAATGCCGTTTTATAGTTCTGATGGAACATGTGGCGCAAAAGAGTATAATCAGCTGGATGTGCGCTATATATTCTCAGGTATCAAGCGTATCCTAGATCGGTTGCATGAGTTAGAGCAAACCGGCAAGAGTGATATAGCAGAATATGCAGCTGGTAAAATGCAGATAGCTAAACTAATGGGCTTATTAATACGTGGATATAATGAAAGTCCAGCAGAAATATATGCAGCACACACAGCGTGCGTTTCCGATCTGCTGCAGAGCGAAAAACTAGATGATCTTTCTTGGCAAAATTGTCTAAAGGCGTTAGTTCTTGATATGCTTTTAAGTACTCGCAGCAAATTGTTTAAGTTCTTCCTTCTAAGACATAAATTTGCAGAGGACGGCGATATATTTGACGATGAAGGCTTAACAGATGACAGTGTAATAGCAGACGCGGACTCCAGCATGGAAGAACTCGGAGTTCATCAGCTTTTGGAAGGAATATATGGCATAAATGCTCCACAAGGTAATCCATGGACCAATACACACCACGAGACTAGACAACGGTTACTCATATATTTGTTGAATGCAAGGAGAACTAACTCTGATATCCGCAACGCTCTTTCTGCGCTAGCCATGAATCCAAAGACAAAAAAATGGGGACCAAGCGGAGTCAGAGAATTCAGTTGGCATGGAAAACCTTTAACCCCTAACCCCGCTTCAAGTTAACCTGTCTATTTTGATTTTTTTGAAAATATCTTTCGTTTTTTTGGTTATTTCGGCCTTGTGCCAAGTTCCACGTATTCGAATTTGATGAATGGCTTTAGCAATCTC
>BNWK01000106.1 GCA_025998775.1 Alphaproteobacteria bacterium
GACAGGGGCCGCTGCTACATGTGCAAAGAGAAATTCACCAAGATTCTTCAGCCAACACTTGATAGAATTGATTGCAAGAAAGGTCATTCTGCTGACAACGTGAGACCGTGCTGTGCTCCTTGTAATATGTGCCGAAGTGATCGTCCGACGACCATCGATAACGAGGCTGTGTATCATCTTCTCAGGAACGGCATCACTGGTGGATTGTCGAACGTGATGCATAGAGTGAATATTGCTGGAGATACCAAGATAAATCACTTCAAGATTAGCGTGGGCGATATCCACACCTATGGCGGGTTATCCTTCTGTAGTAAAGACTCTGATAATGTAATGACTCATGTGATGGGTGTTGATTTCAATAGTTTATATCCATTTGCGATGGGATCAATCCGCAGACCTTGGATTAAGTACGACAATGGAACTATGTATATGCCTGCGGCACTCGTGGAATACACCGCCGACCCTGACAAAGCAACCAGCATATTCAACGAAATTTTCTCCACGCGTTTCGCTGAAACTGACACCGAAGCAAAGTCCGGGCTACTACTCATCGTGTCTCTTAAAGGCCACATTGACTCTCCTTACTTAAACGAGTTCATTAATTTTCCCCCAATATTTCGGAACATCAATATCGACACCGATGACGCCGCTGTTGTTGGAGACATAACGGCACAGCAAATCAAGAAAGTTGGAGTCACTGGCGGCACCCAAAGGAAACTCACACAATTGCTGAGCACTCACGATGAGTACATGACATTCTCGTCGTATTATCTCTATTTCTTGATTGATAGGTGCCATTGTATCGTAGATGAGAATGCAGAAATTGTAACATTTACCAAAACTGACTGCTTCAAAAAATTTGTTACTACATTCATGAACCGTCGCATCGCAGCCATGAAGCTCGGCAATAAAGGGTATGAAAAATACTGTAAAATGATGATGAACTCTTCCTATGGGTTTGACATTCTAAATGAGGAAAAATACACAAAAACCAAGCTTTGTGACTACGCTGAAACTAAGGACTCACAGCGCAGGCCTAATTTCATCTCGGCAAGGCGAATAAATAACGACTTATATCTCGTGACATACCGCTCGACTCATTACAAATGTAACACATGCATTCAGCTGGGTTTATTCACTCTCGATAATGCAAAGTATGCCTACTGTGCTTTCGCATATGACTTCTTGTACCGCTGCCTAGACATGAGCAAGATCCATTTCATTGAAGGAGACACAGACAGCAGCTATTTAGCTATTGCTGGTAATCCTGATCACGATATTCATCAAGGCTTCAGATATGTTGTCGCAGATCGAGGCTTTTATCACAAACACTACTACGAATGGTTCCCCGACCCATACTACGGAAAGGAGAACGAGAAGAAGCTTGGAGGTTTCAAAGCAGCAAGAAAAGTAGCAATTGATGCTGAGCATATGAAATTCCGAATGGGAGTGAAGGCTTACAGAGCAGAGAAGGAAGCTGAGAAGGAAGAGCGCAGATTGAAGCAAGAACTGCGGGAGAAGGAACTCGCTGCAGAGGCCGAGGCTGAGAGAGCGAAAGAGGCTGAGGTTGAGAAGGAGGCGGAATTTGAAAGAGAGAAGGCGATGATGAGGGAAAAAGAGGCAGAGGCTGAGGCTGAGAAGGAAGCGTTGAAGGAAGCTGGGATGCAGAAGGAGGCCGAGAAAGAGAGGGAGGTCGGCAGGTCCAGAGATCTTGAACGACGAATTGAGAGAATTGAGAAAGAAAGAGAGGAGATGCGTGAGGACCGCAAGCAAATGGAAAAAGACAGAGAAGACATGCGCCAGGCTCTTCGCGATGTTCAATGGCGGAATGACGAAGAGACCCTCCGACAAATTGAGGCATTAAAGAGACGCCACGCTGAAGAACTGCGACAACTTGAGCAGCGACTGAGAGAATCAACTGACAAGAAGGTTGAAGAACTTGCAGCGAAAGTGGATCCAGAGGTGAAGAAAGCAAAAGAAGAAGCTGCCGTCGAAGAAGAAGTTGCAGCTATAAAAAAGAATGAGCACAAAATTGAACACCGAAGAAGTAGAGACGCAGCCAATAACGGCTGACGAAGAAGCTACATTAATAGGTGTAAGTTTATCCTTCCCTGACGCTGAGAACCACTACGCACTAACTGAGGAAGATGCGTTAGCCAATGAGAAGTCCGCGAAATACGCAGAAGAACATGACGGACTGGAGGAGACACTGACGTCGCTGGCTACTCAGCAAGGAGAAAGTTTATGGATCGTTGATAGGAATGAAATAAAGACAAACAGACCAGCTGATTTCAAAAATATTCAGAAAATGATGACGAAGTTCAAGAAAGTTGTAAAGTATCAACAACACAACCGCGTCATGACGAAGCGAAAGAATACAGCAAATCCAACTAGTACATACACTACACATCACATTACTGAAGTGAAGAACCTCGAGAGACTGAAGGACTCCCTTCGGGCAGTTTATGAGGTCTATTGCATGAGGAAGCCAACGAAAATGGCAATAATGTTTTCATATCTCACTGAGACAGAGCACCGCAACGCTGACGGAACAACGACCTACACTCATGAAATAACTGAGGGGGCAACCGACACGTTCTTTGCAAAGGGTTTGCTTCCACAGGTAATTCATAACCCCGAGACTCTTGAATTATTTGTTAAATATGCTATTGGACAACTTGGGGAATTGCTCGAGAGAACACAGAAAGATACTAAGACACATATTTTATGCATTCTTGAAGCGTTTGTGACATGCTACGATCTGACCCCAGTTGGAAGTGCAACTCTCCGTATGAATTGTGAGTTTAAGATTTGTATATTCATTGCTCTCTCATTTCTATTGTATCCGGAGAACATGAGTAATCAAAAGAGAACTAGCCTGGCATCTTATTTATGCTGTGAGTTTTATGAGATTACGGGATCGTGGAAAGTAAAGCGCAAATTCCTGCTGGCATATCCTGGATTTAATTTCACCACCGAAATTGTGCCTTTCGCTAAATTCTTTTCCACCAATATTCAAACATTTGTGGAGCAAGATAAGTGTGTTGTCTATGGTGATCGGTACGAATGTGATGACCCCACCCTTACCCTCAATCTATACATCACAGACGATCAATGCCTTTTCGTCAAAGACCCCTCCAAGCTCACGAAATGTCAGTCATGTCCTAAATGTCATATGCATTGGGAAGACGTCAGTGACAAACATAGGGCCGCGAAACTTAGAGATCACATAAAATTCTGCACCGGCAAACCGAGAGAGAAACAACTGAAGCTCAAAGATTCATTTGAGTATGCACCACAGTACCAGAAAAACAGGGCATACAAATTTATGGTGGCGCATGGCCTTGGAGCATATTACAAACCACTTCATAACTACGCAACTTTTGACCTCGAAACTGTGGAAACACGTATCAATGAGAAAGTAGGTAAGTCAGAAATACTCTCATCCCTCACTACTCTTTCAGTTTCGTCAGCGTTTAACTGCCCCGGTCTGCAAAATGTTTCAATCTACTATGACTGTCGGAATGGTGCTAACTTCATGCATCAATGGCTCGCTGAACTGTTCGAGAAAGCTAAGACCATTGCCGAAGCCAACAAATACACAAAAGATGATTGGCCTCTTGAGGCCTTAGACCCCTTGGGTCACGTGATTGATGGTGACACCGTCGATAAGATTAATGACATGATTCATTGGCGTGAGGTCCCAGTTCTGGGGTTCAACTCAGCAAGATTTGACATGAATTTATTCTTGAATGAACTAGATTGTGAAGAATGGCATATCTACTCTCATCGTGACTGTATGATCTCCGAGCGAAATATGAGAATGATTAAAGTGATCAGCAGCAAATCAAGAATAACTCTGGTGTTCAAGGATGTTATGCACTTCATTGCCGGTGGAACACTCGACTCCTTCTGCAAAGATTTCGGCAAAGGCATGGTCAAAAGCTTCTTTCCATACGAGGCATTCGACTCCGAGAACTTCAATGAATACTTGTCTAAGTCACCCGCCGAAGTCCCACGTGAGAAATTCTTCTCAACACTGAAGAATGAAGAGATGAATACTTCTGATTATCAAACATTCCAACAGAAACGATGTAAAAATCATGATTGACCCAATTTACACGTTGATTGACAACATGTGGATTGATAAGATTGATATGCTCCGAGGGTTCTCATTGGCATCAAATGCAAGCGCAACAAAGTTCGCAATGGCGTGGGCTAACTTTGACCCCGATTGTAACTACAACTTACCACCGGGAGACCATGAGCTAACACCATACGAGTTGAGTCAGGGTAGGTGGAAGTCGATGTGCTCGGGGTACCGCCGACAAGATGTAGATGCAGGTAGAGAATTCAAGAACAACGTCTGCGCAGCCGGCTATGAAATATACGCAGATCTATTCAAAGGCGCCGACAGGGGCCGCTGCTACATGTGCAAAGAGAAATTCACCAAGATTCTTCAGCCAACACTTGATAGAATTGATTGCAAGAAAGGTCATTCTGCTGACAACGTGAGACCGTGCTGTGCTCCTTG
>BNWK01000107.1 GCA_025998775.1 Alphaproteobacteria bacterium
GCTTCGATTTCTCTTCGAAGGAAGATGTTTGTAATTTATGTAATGTATTCAAAATTAATGTTCAAACGTATGTCCTGAAGGGGAATGATAAGAATGGTGAGTGTTTGTATGGCCTTGGAGATTACTATGAAGGAGATATTAAAACGAAAACTACACTGAACCTAAAGTTGAGTGTTGAAAAGAATGGCTATACTCACTCTGAATTCATCTCTGATGTGGATAAACTCACTCACACCGCTGTCTGTCCGAAATGTCATGTCAAGTGTTGGGATACCCGCAGGGCAGAGAACAGACATAAATTTGATGATCATGTCGCCGTGTGCAACGGGAATGTTGTAGAGGGAATGGTGTTGAAGTTGAAAGAGTCGGTCCCATACTGTCCGCACTTACAGAAAAATCAATTGTATGCATACATGTGGTGTAAGGGTTTATCACAATACTACAAACCTCTGACTGACTACATAACCTTCGACTTTGAGACGGTAGAAGAGTACATCTATGAAAAGGAAAGGAAAAGTTCTCTGGTGATGGCAAAGATCCATCCACATACGGTTGCTGCAAACATCGATGATAACACACAGATGTACTTCGATGTTAGGAACGGGAAAGATTTCATCCATAAGTTCATTAAAGAGCTTTTCAGACATGCACACAAATTGAGTGAGAATAATCATCACCGCTGAAAATGCATAAAGTTCAACAAAACCCCGAAAAGTCGACGAAAACATGGAAAAATAAGGCTTGCGAATACAGCACTTAGAAATTCATAACACTCATACACTCCAAACCAGCATGCTCTGCATCACTACCATCGCCAGCACTTTCAAAATCCAGATACGTTCTGACTGCAACAAGTCCAATAAACAGAGGATTGTAATTTTTGAAGCAAAACTTCGCAATTGTTTGGTAAGGTTCATTTGTGGGCTCACCTGTTCCTTGCACAGGATTAAGTGCTGCTAATTGTTCTTGAGTCAATGGTTTATACCACTTGCCGACAATCAAATCATTGCTTTCAAAATACAAGCTTAATCTTGGTTTATCCTGCTGTGGATGATTTAGTGATTCACTAATTTCATCAAGAGCTTTTTCCACAGACAATGAAATTGTTACATCCTCATCATTTTCATCTTTAATAGTCACGTCTTTGTAATGAACGTTAGTTGCTTCCATCTGATTCATACCCTCATGTAATCTGTCAAGCTCCATTGCCACAGACACGGGTTGTACCACATCTTCCTCATTCTCATCTTTAATTATAACGTCCATGTAATGAACATTGCTTGCTTCAATTGTTCCTTCACCACCCACACTATAGTTAGGATGCACTTTCAATTGCAATGACCCATCATTACCTTTGTCAATCACTACTGAATTGGAACCACGAATGTTCACAGCTCCAGATTCAACATTGATTGATTCAACGAATTGTGGTCCATAGTCTCTCCAGTAATCGTAAGTCATGATTCTTTGCTATGAGTAAAAATAATGATTGTGTTCACTCAGGGTCTATGTCTATTGTTGGTGCTGTCACACCAACCCCAGGTCTTTCGCCAGGCGTAATTGGTATAATCGGTATCACTGGATCGGTAGGAATTAAAGCGGTATTCCACACGAGTTGAGCTTGAGCACCGTTTGCCTTTTTAAACTCAATGCAGTAATCCGAGACTGTAATAGTTATGTTTTGCAGACTTCCATAAGTGCCATCGTGCATGTCCCATCATCGCCAAGTCAAAGAGCCACCATGATTTTCATCGCTTGCAGTGGTTAAGAATAAACCTTTTTCTCCAGTTATATTCAGAGTCTCTGTTGTGGTTAGGGTTCCATCGAAATTCCCAAAACTACCATCATCGCCCTTGTCACCTTTGTCTCCTTTGTCGCCTGCATCACCTGTGTCACCTTTGTCACCTTTGTCGCCTTTGTCTCCCTTCGGCCCTGGTGTTCCTCCACCACCAACGGATTTCAAAGTAATGAATGAGCCATTATTCTTGACGACGATTGAATCATCAGCGGCTTTTATGGTGATCACACCAGACTTTCCATTGACTGTTTCGACGACTCGATCCATCATTTAGTGTTCATTAAACTTGCGACTCATCCACTAACATCAACTCTAACTCAGCAACGAAGTCAACATAATTACAGAATCGCTGATCAGTATGACCATTATATGTGCGGATGTAGAACGTCATCTCTCTAAGATCATCCATTGTCACGTCAAACTCCTTCACACAATTGTAGTTATTAACCATCATAACGAACCCCTCTTTGCCCACAACTCTTTGAAGGTCTGCTGCATTGGCTCCTCCATGACTCGGACTTCTGGTGGAAATCATCACATTTGGTGAGTTGCTAACAATGTTGCTGAATAATCTATAACCAGGTTGAACCGGTACTTCAATCGTCGTTAGGAATCCGTATTCACTCGCTACTATTTGATTGACTGTTGCACCAATAACACGTATAATCTTCTTGTACTTGGCAGGTGCGTTTATGAACCACATCGGCAAAGTTGCTTTTGCAACAGCATTTGAATTCACTATTGGATTTTCCCCATCAGGTGCGGTGATGGGTGGTGTCGTTGGTGGATCATCACTTGGTGGCGGTGGTGGATATGGTGGCATTGGTGGTGGAAAGGGATCATCAGGATCGGGATAATTGGGAATTGTAGGATCGAAGTATTTTGGCTTAGATGTCACTGTGAGGTATTCCTTCTGAACAACAGTCATTTCATTAACATTAAAATCAACAATCAGCCGAAGAAGAAGTCACGAGCTTTCTCCTTGGCTGTACCACTTTTCCAAATTCGCTTACGTTCCGCTTTATTAGCTGCATCCTGTTTCTTCTTTTCCTCAGATGCGATCTTCCTCTTCGCTTTGTCATCCTTCCAATACTGTTTCCACTCCTTACTACCAATTTGAAGTTGCCACCACTTGGGCGTAAATTCTCCCACAACAGTGCTCAACCACTGATTCGGGCTCAAATGCTTCACACCTTCACGTTTCTCCTCCTCTTTCACTGCATGATACGCCTTGAAGGGTGCAGTAACGATTTTCTCACCAACGGTCAAACCAATGCCAATTGCTGTACCAGGACCCGGTAGACTCGATGCAATACCACTTACTATTCCTGTTGCATCATCAGCTATGTGCATCGCATTGTCGAAAGTGACCTTACCAGCTTTCTTCGCATTTGCTATGTCCAATCCTAGGCTCACACCTGACATCACCGCACCAGCAGCACCAATAATAGGCCCAGCAGCTTTTCCAAATTCACTGGCAGCACTCGCAACACCCGAAAGCGTTGGTCCAACACCAATCCCAACTTCTCGTGCAACATTCACGGCATCGCTGGCGTGTGACGCTATTGCTGAACCAACACTCATACCGGTATTCACATACCCCAATGTGTTTGATTTGTCACGAGCGTTACCGAATACGTTCTCGCTTTCCGTTGCTGTTTGTGTGTTTTTGCTCTTCACCCATGTGGACATTGACGGTGGTAATCCTAGTGTGGAATCATTATAGAATTTTGGTTTCTTAAGCACCATCTCGAGTTCATCATACGGGTATTTTCGCTTCAAACCTCTAATGAGGAAATCATTCTTATTGTATTGACCAGGCATATTTATGTAAAAATAAACTCACAAACATCGTTGATCTTCACCTTCCACCCAACCTCGACATCACTTCAGGGAAATGCTTCGCGAGTGTCTCATTCCAACCAGTAGCGATTTCATACGTGGGTCTGTCAGTGGTAGTGAACAGCCAGAATGAATCAGAGACGATCGCCAATATTGGTGCCGTGTGATTTTTATGAGCTTCATCATCAGTGGTGTCATTCTCAGCATTCAAATAATAGTACACATCACCGCCTTTATGTGCAGCATAGTCGCCAACACCTTGTGATTGCGGGCTGCCTGTCAATGTTATTGATTCATTGCTACTATTAACGGGATCGGCAAAGAATGCATTGGAGCTTTGACGCTCAAGATTAAAGATCATGAGAAAGTCGGTGTCATCTTCAGAGCATCTCTGTCGCGCTGGGTAATAGGGGCATACTTTCTTGAGGTAGCTGTTCTCAAACGACTGCGTGGGGCATAAGATTGTGTCGAGGTTGCAAGATTCCAGCTCCATGCGGTAGAACTCAGTGCTATTGCTATGGCATCCTTTCTGAGGGAAATTGCGATTCAACAGTGTCAACATCAGATGCTCATACTCGGGATTTCTAAAGCACGTGAGATCATTAGGGGTGAAAAAAGAGATATAGGGGGTGTTCGGTACCAAACCCTAAATTTGACCGTTTTTGGCCTTTTTTGAGCCCTTTCGACATCACCGTGCATCACCAATTTCAATCGATTTCCCCTATACTTCGTGCCTTTAGCCCGACCTCCGACAACCGCACCAACCACTTTTTCCAAGCTGTCACGATAAATAGTTTGCATCGTGTGTTTTCACCGAAAGTCGGTTTGTGAGTGGGCGTACATTCACTAAATATTGCTGCTTTGCAGCCCATTTGAGGTTAAAATC
>BNWK01000108.1 GCA_025998775.1 Alphaproteobacteria bacterium
TAGGGAAATTGAAAACAAACTTAACAATCGACCGCGGAAAGTGCTAAACTTCAAAACTCCTCGAGAGGTCTTTGTGGCAAATCGGATTGTTTCGCTACATGATGCACTTCGTTTCTGAATGGGCGAGCGACTTCACAAGAATTGATAATTTCAACAACATCTTTCTTAACATTTTTCATAACGCTACCTTTACTACATACGTTGATATTGGCATCTTGATGCGATTTTTTCAATAGATTCTATATCCCATCTGCCACCACTCTTCCATTTCTAAAGCACATCTCAGCAACTCGTTGAAAACGCATCGAAATTTCGTGAGCGGAACAAGTGATTTTCACTTTCCCACCCTGAAACGACCGCTACTCCAGAGCTTTTGGTCGAACTTTTGCACGCGAGTTTTTAGCTAAATTTTAGAAAACGTCTCAGACAGAGGGCTCAGAGGGCAATTTGGAGACGATTCTCCAGTTCCGCTCGTTTGGAGAATAATCGGAGATTTGGAGAGGTCCTTGCAGGACATGCGATAACTTTTTCATTAATTTAAAACACATTCAAGGCCGTCAGAGCCTCAGGGACAGAGGACTTGAGGGATGTATTGCCTTTGATTAAAACGCAAAATTCTCTAGTCATACAGACAACTTGGTGGAGTTGACGTACCCATTTACGAACTCATTCACCAGTTCCGCTTGCTGGCTTTTACTTAATATACAACGACTTACGAAAAACTCAAAAATGGGGTGACGTGCACTATCTTGACGTACCTTTCTCACGAACTCATGGAATCTCTTGTTCCGCTTCGCGATTTTTATCGTATTTTCAATGGATTACCAAATGTTTGCTTAAAAAATAGCGACTGCTAAGCGAGCGTCCCACGAAAACGAACTCACTCTTTTTTGATTTATATGAATAACATACACAAACATAAACCTATTACAAAGAATCGCTATATGACTTCAAATAATCGTTCCTTATCGGTAATATTCTGTTGCTTTTTTTATTTTTTACTTATATAATTACCGATAGGGAATGGATAAAATGATAAGAACAGTAAAAGATCTAGGGATTATAATAAGAAACCGTAGAAAAGAAATGAAGCTTTCTCAGGTTGAGTTGGCCGGACTTTGTGGAGTCGGAAACCGATTTATTGTTGATCTGGAGGCGGGCAAACCGACAATACAATTTGACAAAGCATTGTATGTTGCTAAAAATGTTGGATTAGAGATACAAGCTACCCAAAAAGGACGAGATGATAAGTGAAAGTTCTAATCGTAAAATACAGTAACCAATCCGTTGGTTATTTACGTCAAGATAAGTCTGGAAGAATGTCATTTCAATATGATCAACAGTGGATTACAAAAGGGTTCGCAGTTTCAATTTCTCTTCCGTTGCAAGAAGAAATATTTCCGGAAGAAAAATGTCGTCCTTTTTTCGAAGGGCTATTACCAGAAGGAATCATACGTGACGAGATTGCACGAAATCTCGGAATTTCTGCGAGAAGCGACTTTGCTCTATTGCGAGAAATAGGCGGAGATTGCGCCGGAGCACTCAGCATCGGATCATCCAAAGAAGAATTTTCCAAAGGATCCAAGGTGTTACTGGAAGGACAAATCTTAATTGAGGCTCTGAGTTCATTAAAGGGAAAACCTCTGTTGGCCGGAGAAAAAGATGTTCGACTTTCAATCGCAGGAGCTCAACGGAAATTGCCAGTTATATACGAGAATGGCGAGTTTTTCATTCCGCATGGAGATTTGCCAACGACTTTTATTATTAAGCCTGAAATTGCAGGTATTGAAGGCAGCGTAGATAACGAGTTGTATTGCCTAGCTCTCGCTAGAAAAATAAAACTTCCAATATCTGATTTCGATGGATTACAGCTTCCGGAATTAATTAAAACCGATGGAGACGTTGCTGCAGTGCGTAGAAAATATTTATTAATTAAGCGCTATGACCGCAAAAAAGAAAATGGGCAAATAGTCAGATTACATCAAGAAGATTTGTGTCAGGCTACTGGAGTTTCCTCTGAAAACAAATACCAAAAAGATGGCGGACCAAGTTTTAAAGATCTTTTTTTCATAATAAGAAAACATAGTTCACAGCCGGCATGGGATGTTAGAAATGTTATTCGTATCGCTTTGTTCAATTATATAATAGGAAACGCCGATGCTCATGGAAAAAATTTTTCATTTTTGCTTAAAAAAGATAGTGTGACACTTGCTCCATTCTATGATTTATTATCCACAGAAGTTTATCCTAATCTTTCGTCAAAAATGGCAATGAAAATAGGTGGAAAATACAATCCGGAAGACATTTTTCGAAGACATTGGCATAAATTTGCAGAAGAAAATTCTATCGGCTCAAAATTAATAGATAAAGAAATAGATTATGTTTCTAAAATGGTTTGGAAATGGCACGAACGTGTTGCGCGGCAATTGTTTTGGCATGAGCAACTTTATCCAAAAATCATCCATGATATTATAAAATTGATCGAGAAAAAGTTGGAATTATTGAAAAGAGAGTAGCGTTTCATTATTCCAACTTACTTCATCTCACAAACATCGCCTCCTGATCTTTCCACAGTATCGGGAATCTCTTGTTCGTAATATCTTGAACTGACAGATGATTTGGAGCGTAGCCGTCCATAATGAGCCTTTTGATTTTTGGGCTGAGCTTGTTTACCGCGAGTATGGAGCGCACGTATCTCGGAGAGATTTTGTTAGCGTCGCAGAATTCCTTGAGCGTTGCTTCTGGACATTTTTCCAGCTGGCTTTCAAGCCATTGGGCTTTTGCTAGCAACCTTGAAAATTGTGTGTTGACGTGTTGATCGCCAGGCTTTCTGACGATGGCTCGACGACCTTTACGAATGCTTACTTTTATTGGGATAAAAACTTCTTGGTTCATTTCAAGCCATCATCATTTTAATCTACGCTGCTAGCTCTATCAGAAAGCCATCAAAGTTCTCAAGATTCAGGTTGATTTTAATCCCATCGTCTCTAACTTCTATGCTTTTTATCAGCATCTGTAGAATCTTTCGTTTTTCTGGCAGATATAAATAATTCCATGATTCGTTCAGATTTTTTAGGGCATTTAGAAAATCTACTTTTTCCACATCGTTTTGCTTTTCGGCAAGCTCGTTAATCTTCATAACAATTTCCGGCGATTTTACGATACGCAAAACTTCTTCTATAACATTGCGTTCCAGGGGCTCCGCAGGAACGCTTTTGTAAAGCGCTTTGCAAGTTTTGTATTTTGTGTGCTTGTAGCAGGTGTAATAGTAATATACAACCTTGCCATTTTTCTTAGAAGATGAGGCTCTCATCAGACAATTGCAGGATGCGCACCGGACTAATCCAGACAACAGAGCCTGACTGAAATGTGTGTGAGCTTCTTTTTTGCCATTCGCATGATGAGCAAATATTTCTTGAACCTTGTTCCATATTTCTTCGTTTATGATGGCTTCATGCTCGCCAGGATAAACGTTATCTTTGTGTGTCACACAACCTTTATAATATGGATTTTTCAAAATTCGCTGTACAGACTTTGGTTCGAACATCTGTCCTCCAACAGTTTCTTCGGTTTTCAGCTTTTTGATTTTCGTTCTGTAGCCCAATTGATTCAGTAGATGAGACACTTTGCAATAGGATTCGCTTATCAAAAACTGTTCGTATATGAACTTTACAATCTTAGCTTCTTTTTCGTTGATGATAAGCTTGCGATCCTTCACTTCATATCCAAGAGGCACACATCCTCCCATCCATATGCCTTTTTTAAGAGAAGACGCGAACTTGTCGCGAATGCGTTCCCCCGTAAGTTCGCGTTCGTATTGGGCAAAGCTGAGCAGCATGTTGAGCATGAGCTTTCCGGAAGATGTTGATGTGTTAAACGACTGTGTTACAGACACAAAACTAACGTTATATTTATCAAATAGGTCGATGATTTTTGCAAAATCGAACAGTGATCGTGAAAGTCGGTCTATTTTGTAAACTACAACCGTGTCGACTAAACCTGCTTCAATATCTGCGAACAGCTCTTTCAGAGCAGGTCTGTCCATATTTCCGCCGGAAAATCCGCCGTCGTCGTAATGTTTGGATATGAGTTTCCAATTTTCATGCGTTTGGCTGGCAACGTAGTTTTCTGCGGACAAGCGCTGAGCATCAAGGCTATTGAACTCCTGTTCCAGACCATCTTCGCAGGATTTGCGTGTATATATTGCACATCTGATTGGTGTTTTGTTCATGATTTATGCTCCTGCCACGCCGAAAAATTTGAGCCCATTCCACTTTGTGCCTGTGATTTTGGTTGCGATGGCTGACAATGATTTAAAAATCTCGCCAGCATAAGAAAAACCTCCATCCACAACCAAAATTTCGATGAAGTTACCTTTGTAGTCTTTTACTATTTTGGTTCCGATCATCGGATTGAATTTTCCGCTCTGCGAATTCTTCGGACTCTTGATTTTTTTA
>BNWK01000109.1 GCA_025998775.1 Alphaproteobacteria bacterium
ATTTATTATGGACACAGCAATAGAATCGCCGCCCTCGCCATCCAACGACAGCAGCTGCTTAAATGAGCAGTTATATAAAGGAGAGGCATATTCAATTTTTTTTTCAGTATCCACACCAATCACCGATCTACTAATTAAGGTAACACCAGACCTATTGCGAAGCCTATCCAGAGAGGATGAACTTCAGGAGCAAGAAGTCCAATTTGCAATAGGTCTACACTTATATGATGATTATAGCACAACCAGAGCCAGAATGACAAGAAATTTGATGATTTTTTGTGGATGAACTTTTTGGTGGATATCGAGCGATATTTTTTGAATAACACAAATCAACTTTCATTTTGCCAGCCGTTTCCGATATTCTCCAGTTCGTTATGGGGGCACTTGAAGAGAGCGACCGTCCAAAAGGTTAACTGACAAACGATGGCCACTGAAATGCCTACATAAAATTGTCCAAAAAAAAACGGAGAATAAGTTCGTAATGAGGGGCTCATCCTCCGCCATTTTGGTTATCAAAATGCGAAATATTAATTTTTAACTAAAGGCAATGACATCGCTGCAGCCGCTGTCGCAGATGCTCTTGCGGCTTTGAATGCGCTTTAAATTAAGGCAAAATTATATGCATCCAGACTATTTCACGATTTTTTCCAAAAAATTCTCTCTCCATTCTCCAAAATCACGCGCCCGGAGAATTTGGAAGTTCGCGCCATAATCCATTGAAAATACGAGATATTTTTGAGACAAATGCACGGCAGACAAAACAGGTTTAGAGAATGGAGATGGTGGGAGAGAGGGGGGAGAACGAAAGAGCGCAACGTTCGCATCGTCGAGGTCGTGCGGCGATTCTTCTTGAGAGTCACCAAGCTTTCCATGAGAACGGAGGTTTTTTTACGTTTCAATCAAAGACAAGGCTTCTCTCAAGTTCGCTGTCCCTGAGGCTTTCGCTACGTTGGATGTGCTTTAAGTTAAAAAAACACTGATTCAATTACTAGCGTGCTAAAGCACAAAGAATGTTATTGACCTAAAGGTCCGCCGATTGAGGATAAATCCTGTTTTGTTGCAACCGTTAGCTTCAGACTTTTTTAGGAGCACTTCTTCCTTTGGTATAAAGCCAAAAATCTGCAATAGTTTTCTTTTTTATACAGTCATTATCAAACGGTAGCTGTGAAATATGCTGTTAAAACAGTTCACGCTAAAGCGTAAGGTTTATACCCGGCCCATGGAAAATAAATTTATCGCGTCTCTTAAATAGCGGTCATTGAGCGCTTTTAGAGAAATATTGAAATCGCCAGCAACGGATATACCTGAATGGTGTAATAGAATTTCTCTAATCCACCATTCGCGCTTTGGTTATTTTTTCAATGGAAACGCATTAGTTCTGCAAAACTTTTTTATGTTGTTAAGTGGGATGGGTTAACACCCTCGTCTTTAGACGAACACTTTAGTATTATACACCTTCCTGGCTTAGGTAACGAAATAGAGGTCATTTATAACGGCAGCTCATTATCGTATAAAATACTGGCTAACAATAAGAAAACGCCGACTATTGCAGATGCAAAGGAAGTGAGTGTTCTTGTTGATCATCTGATTTCTCAACAAAATTTCTCTGCGGCATAACAAATTAGGAGCCATTGAGATATTAGGATTATTCCTAAATTGCAAGAAATGTACCGCTTGGATGAGGCTTGTTCAGCCTCCCAAAACCGGACATTTCTAAATTGCGCAAACCGGACATTTCTAAATTGCGTTGACAGAATTATTATGATTTTTTTTATTTTTTTCCAAAAACTGGGTAACTTCGAGCGTGGTTAGGGTTTAACTTGCTAACCATTGCCAGAAAAATATTTTTTAATAGCAGTGCATTTGTCGGATATACTGACGTACTCGGAATTCTTTATGCGGTCCCCGAACGCGGATAGATCCATTTTGGGCGGTTGGCACGTTTTTGGACGCGGACGTATCTCTTCCTGTCCATTCATATATCTTTGAAGAACAGGTGGAATGCTGATAAACCCTTCCTTTGTTTGATTATTTTCCATAATCGCGATAATTACTCGATCCGTCAGAGCGGTGGATGATATCGTATGCACAAAACTCTTCTCTTTCTCGCCTTTGTATCTGATTTTCGATCTACGCGCCTGATAATCTGTAAGATTCGAATTGGAATGAGTTTCTTTGTAGGCATCAAATGCTGGGAACCAAGCTTCTGTGTCTAATTTTTTATATCCGGGAGCTCCCATGTCTCCGGTACATACCAAAACTACACGATACGGCACACCGAATTCCTGCATAATGTCTTCGACGTTTTTTTGACAGAACAGATTCCAGTACTCAGATTCACCAGGACGACACATTATGATCTGCTCCTGTTTCTGAAACTGGTGAACCCTGAATATCCCTCTTGTCTTACGACTGGCAGCTCCGGCTTCATAGCGAAAACACGGAGTAGATGCTGTGTACAGCAGCGGTAGCTCACTCTCTTCCATGATTTCGTCCATGTGATAGCTAACAATAGTTTGCTCCGAAGTACCGATTAATGACACGTCAGAATCGCCAATCTGATAGATCTCGTCCTGAGCAAATGGCAGATATCCAGTACCATAGAGAGAGGTCTCCTTCGCAAGAACAGGAGTTTTTAATGCTATAAACCCTCTATTGATCAGGAGATCTTCGACATATTGAAATGCTGCATTTTGCAGACGTGCTCCATCTCCAACCCAGTAGTAGAATCCACTGCCGGCCACTTTTGCGGCACGTTTCGTATCTAGAATGCCGAGATTATTTCCCAACTCATCGTGAAACAACGGCTGAAAGTCGAAAGAAGGCTTTTCTCCCCAGTTATATATTTCAACGTTATCAGCATCACTTTCTCCAACAGGAACATCCGGAGACAGCAGATTACATACCAAATCAAGCAAATCTTTGCGCTTATCTTCCAGTTTCCGAAGTGAAGCTTCGTTTTTAGTGAGTTCAGACTTGACGGCCTTAGCTTCCTCTATGTTTTTCTGCTTCGAAAGAACGTTCAGGGAAGACCGCTGTTCTTCTACTGTTGTATTTAGTTTTCTCCATTCGGAATCAATCTCAAGCAGATGAGAGATGCTCACTGTTTCCCTACGCAGGGATGCATACTCCTGAAAAACCTCAGGATTTTCTCTTATTAGCTTTATATCAACCATGCCTTGACTCCGATACCGCTTACAATGTCAGATACGTTACACCCACAAGCTTGAAACGTCAAGATCTTGCAACTCAGCTAATTTTGAGAAGGATTAAAATGGAAAGACCGCTGTGTGAGACATCTTTTGCAAGACAATTGTCGACATTAAAAAAGTGTGTTCCGGAAGCGTAGAAGAAGCCATTACTTTTGCGCAAAACTGTGGTTTACGTGACGGTTTAATCCCTAACCACGCTTCAAGTTAGGCGGTCTATTTTGATTTTTTTGAAAATATCTTTCGTTTTTTTGGTTATTTCGGCTTTGTGCCAAGTTCCACGTATTCGAATTTGATGAATGGCTTTATCAATCTCGATTATGTCTCTTGGCGAATATTTGTGCAATAATTTAGCGTCTCGCAGGCGATCGAAGAGTTTATAGTATGCAATCATAGCGAGAAAATTAACCCTGTTCACTAACAGCCAAAAAAGAGTTAAGATATGTATTATTTTGTGTAGAGGTTGACGAGATGTTAAGTTTTGAAAGGGTATTGAAGAATGATCGTCTAATGAAGTCTCTGATGGGGCTAAGTAGAGAGGAATTTGAAGTGTTGTTGCCGACATTTGAGCAAGTATGGAAAGAAAGCTTAGGCCTCGCGCAAGAATAAATTAAACTTTTGGTGCCGGTGCAATGATGTAATTCCATTCGCCGTGAAATCCGATTTCAGTACGGTTAATAGCCTTGAATTCATCATCGCTAACTTTAACTGAAAGCGGATAAAAGTTGTCATCACGCTTACAGATTACTTTCAAGCCTTTTGCCGTTGTCGTGTTGGCAATTAAATTGATGACGGTTTCGACATCGATCAGCGTCCGTCCCTGCCAATTTTTAGAAATAAAACAAAACAATCTGTGTTCAATCTTGTTCCATTTTGACGTACCTGGCGGAAAATGTGAGACATGCACCTCAAGTCCAGTACGGTTCACAAATTCTTGAAGTTGCTTTTTCCACAATCTCGCGCGGTAGTTGTTGCTGCCGCCACAGTCGCAGTTTATGAATAACTCGTTGATAGGTAAGCCACTAGTTTGACTAGTGAGACTCTAAAGGCTTGGCCTAAAGATTCAGTTAAGGTGTAAACTCCTACTGAGCTTGTTGTTCAGAAAGGGGTTTACACATGAGTAATGTTAGTACATATGAGTCATTGAGTCACTCAAAATGGGATTGTAAATATCACATAGTTTTTATTCCGAAATGCAGGAAG
>BNWK01000110.1 GCA_025998775.1 Alphaproteobacteria bacterium
CACTCCATATGCATGCTAATTAACCTGCATATAATATAACATAATCTAATGATAAGCGCAAGAATTATTATGATTTTTTTTATTTTTTTCCAAAAACTGGGTAACTTCGAGCGGGGTTAGGGTTTAAAAGCGAACAACTGCCTGGACGTTACGTTTTGAGCTCTACAACAGGACCAAGCGATCTTTTAAAAGAGATGTTGAGTTATAGAGGAGGTGGATATTACCTATATAGACCAGCCCCGAAGAACCAACCTATAAGAGACGCTGATTGGCTAAAATCAAGCGGGGGCTGGCACAAATGGCCAGTGGTTCCTGGGACAGCAGCCCCCTCCTCCGACGACGATGGTAAGATACTTCCACCAATGATAGCTTCATTATCAGAAATGCTCATGCCTGGATATATGCTACGAGCAGTACAAAAAATAGACCGCGGCCCATTTGAGCTTGTCGTTGTAAACGCCCCTATAATGGATGAGGTCGTTGATCAACCTATACTTGCATTTGATCCGGAAGATGAAATATACATACGCCCTGACACATTGTTGGCGATACTACCTAAATGTAAGCCCGATTGTAGTATACAATTTTTTATAAACAAGATCACCAACCTCGAAACTGGGGAGATGACTTACGTACCATCAAAAGTAGAGTTCTATCCACCGAAAACCAAGAAAACTGAACCTGAATTTTGGGTTCTTGAAGCGTATTGGGATCCTCCTAAATTTCAAGCTTTTAGTGACAAAAAGCTTATTACCGGCGACCAGCAGCCTTCATTTTCAGGAGCAATCGATTCACCGTTGGCTTTTGGCTCTCCATCAAGCTCCAGTTCCAGCTCTTCCTCAAGCATACCATCTCCTTTCAGAGTTGAGAACGGAAGAACTCCAGAAGGTCCGACCAAAACAATAACTGTTTCTCAGGCTGACGCTGAAGACTTCTCACTTGCCCCAATTTCATGTCTTGAACAACATAATATACCGGAAAAGTGGGTTGATTTAAAAAAATTAAATCGTATGCTCAAAGAGGAATATGGAATTACTTATGAAGAAAAGCATTGCAAGCGCTCTATCAGGTTTGTAAAGAAGAACGAAATTGTCGAAGAGTATCAGATATTTGAGCCGTGTTTTGATCTAGAAAGCTGGAGACAACTCGCCATTGCTATGAAAAAGGATACTGAGGCAAAAATAACAGTTTTGACGCAAACAGAGATAATTGACAAAATCAATGGAGTAAAACAAGAAACAACGTCGGCCAAAGTTGAGTTACATATGCCTCCAACAAGCAACAACGCTCCATCAAGCTCCAGTTCCAGCGCTTCCTCAAGCATACCATCTCCTTTCAGAGTTGAGAATGGAACAACTCCAGGAGGCCCGACCAAAACAATAACTGTTTCTCCGGCTGATGCTGAAGGCTTCTCGCTTGATCCTATTTCATGGTTTGAACAATATATACCGGAAAATTTGGTTGATTCCAAGGACTTGGACAGTATGATTAAAGAAGACTATGGAATTGCTTACGAACAGAAATGTGGAAAAGCCTGCGTCAAAATCGTGAAGGGGAGCACCGATCGTCTTTGTAAGCCCGGGTCATATTTTGATCCCGAAAGTTTGGGATCACTCGCCCTTGCTATGAAAGAGCGCACCAAAGCAGTAATAACAGTTTTGACACAAGAAAATACAACAGACCCATTCCACAAAAGAAAAACAACATGGGCGAAAGTTAAGCTGCTTATACCTCCGACAATTCATAGCGTCCCATCTCCCTTCTTAGTTGAGCCTGTAGATGCATCCAAACCAGATGGCGCAGCGAATGTAAGAATCTCATCAACTACGGATAAAAACATGTTATCCGGCCCTCTCGAGTGGTACGAAGGATTCTTCCTCGTTTCCGGCGATGAGCTTCGACTCCTGAAGCGTATACTCAATCCAACCTTTGCATTTGTTTATGAACGCAAGCCATGGGGATTTTTGCTCAGATTGGCAAAAATAGGAGAACATACAATTTATTCGCAAGATCCACCTTCTGGATGTATATATTTTGATGAGCAAACCTTTTTAAGATTGCCATTCGCTTTGAAAGAACGCGCTAAATTAGTACTACAAAATTTTACTCGAGGTCTTAATTCAAGAGCCCATTGTAGACCTGAGTTTATTCAAGCTCCCAATCCTGATTCAAGCTCAAGCTCTTCATCAAGCTCAAGCTCTTCATCAAGCTCAAGCTCTTCATCAAGCTCAAGCTCTTCATCAAGCTCTAGTTCCTCATCAAGTTCAAGTTCTTCATCAAGCTCAAGCTCTTCATTATCTGCAGATGTCCCAATAGCAACAATAACAATTTCTCCAACGAAAGAGAAAAACATATTGTCTGCTCCTGTTTTAGGTTTTGAGAGAGCAGAATTCCCCAGTTCGGAAGTTGACAAAATTAAGAAAACAATTGAACATAACCATAAAATAGCTTACGAAGACACTGGCGGTAGGAGTTTGGTTAGAGTGGTAGATAGAGAAAACACAGCTTTTTCATCAATTCCAATTAGTAATAAGGTTATACGTATCGATCCTAAGAGTATTATTCAGCTTCAAGCTGCAATGAAAGAGGGGGCTGAATTACTAATAAAAGTTTTTGTACGAGAAAAACAAATGTGCCACAACTTTGAGTTCCGAAGTCCTGATTTCTTCTCTATTCGAGATGCACAGAATGCGAAATATTCTGGTGCGAAAGATATAACGATTATGGCAACCAGATATAAAAGCATATTGTCTGAACATATTCCATTTTTTGGAAAGACTCTAACCATAAAACCTCATGAACTTGAATTGTTGCAAAAAGAGATCACTCCAACACCACTTTATTATGATAATACGAGCGGTAAAAGCTTAATAAGACTAAAAATAGGGGCACCAGATGAGGAAACACTTTCTAGAACTCATTTAGGTGACAAGCTTATACGGATGGACGAGAAAAGTTTGCAAATGTACGCGCTTGCCTTGCCGAAAGAAAAAACCATAACAATAAAGGCGTTTCTTTTAGACCAACATTTTGGCGGATTTGATTTTAATCCTATATCTTCCGAAGGCGGCTCAAAAAAGTAAACGCAATGTAACCATGCCAAGAGGGCTTTTAATGGCCCTCTGCCTTTTAGATACACATCTAAAGAAAAAGATTCACCAACTACTAAATTACAAAGATTTGTGAAAAAACATTCGAGAATACTGACGCCGATCACGAGTCATGTACGAATCAGCGATACGCGCATACGATTCTGCTAAAATGCAGCTTCTTGCAACAAACACGGTTATTTTTATTCTATCAATCATCAATGTCGTTATCCTGAAATTCCATCGTTTTTTCAGTTCGTTCTCATCCCACTCGCCAACCATCTCCATTCTCTAAACCTGCTTTGTCTGATTCGCAATTATCTCAAAAATATCTCGTATTTTCAATAAATTACAGCGCGAACTTCTAAATTCTCCAGGTACGTGATTTTGGAGAATGGAGAGAAAATTTTTTGGAAAAAATCGTGGAATGGTCTGGATGTATACAATTTTGTCTTAATTTAAACTATATTCAAGGCCGCAAGAGCCTCTGCGACAGCGGCTGCGGCGATATCATTGCATTGCAGCAAAAGAAAATTGTCTGATAGAGTATCGCGCTCCTGGCGGAGGAAGAGCCCCTCATTACGAACTTATTCTCCGTTTTTTTGGACAATTTTATGTAGGCATTTCAGTGGCCATCGTTTGTCAGTTAACCTTTGGAACGGTCGCTCTCTTCAAGTGCCCCCCATAACGAACTGGAGAATATCGGAAACGGCTGGCAAAATGAAAGTTGATTTGTGTTATTCAAAAATGTCGCTCGATATCCATCCAAAAGTCCATCCACAAAAAATCATCAAAATTCTTGTCATTCTGGCTCTGGTTGTGCTATAATCATCATATAAGTGGTGGAGTATGTTAAAGGCAAAGCAGAAGGCAAGATGGAAATCGTCGTCAACTTGTTAGCGATTGGCATAGCAGAAGAAAACGTTTCCGTTGCTACAGGTCTATCAATCGAATATATAAAGGCTTTGCAGCGCGATCTATAGAATGATGTGAATCAAGATGGAGAAAAAGCATGAAAAAATTTTTGCCGACATGTCTTGTGGTATTGATTGGATGCGCAGCCTTTCAAGAGTGTGGTGCGCCTCTCGCTGGTACAGCATCCAAGCCGAAAATAGCTCTGCACAAGCAAGAGCAAAAGAAGCGGCAACTGCAACCAAAACGAGGACGTTCCGCGGGTGTGCGGGATTAAGAGATATGAGACGGTTTATCTCCCTTATGGGTTGAGTTAATATACTCCATAGGTGTCTTGCCTTTCAACCATCGATGTGGTCGATAATAATTATATTTGTGAACGGCCTTTTGG
>BNWK01000111.1 GCA_025998775.1 Alphaproteobacteria bacterium
CTCGCTAGGCTTTCCAGAGCTGGGCTGCCTCCAGCTGTATCTCAGCAGCTTACAAATAATGCTCATTTCTGAGCTTTAAGTGAAAGTGACGTTCATTTCGTTCTCGCCACTTTGCAGGACGCACCGCATTTGCTTGAACACTCTTTAGGATTTCTCTTGCTTTGGCTTTATATGGAGCGCTCGTTTTTTCTTGATTGGCAACTATTTCGGCAAATACCTTCTCAATGTCTCTAGCCAATGTTAAAACCTGATCGCAGTCTAATTTCAGTCCTTTTAAAGCAGATTTAAAAGTACGAAAATACGCAGAGCATTCCTCCTGCGCTTTTTCCATGTCGTAAACCTCTCTATATCTATCGTTATGGATTTTATCAAGTTCTTTATCCAACCGTTTGTTATCCTTTCCGTAGAACTCGCATATAACCTTCGCTATTTCTAGACCTTCGTCAGAAGAGTTCTCTTTGTGCCTATTGACATAAAGCTCTTTGATCTTCTGCATATCTTCAGTCATTTTGGTTTCCGAAAGAATATACTCTTCTTGAGATATTTTTTCGCTTTCACATCCGATTAACAACAGACACAATACGCAAAATAAAATTATTTTCATAGCTTTCCTGCCATATGGCGTAAATAGAACTCTCTAGTTTTCATAAAACCATTTTTATAGGCCTCTTTTATCTTTTGCTGCGACAATGGAGCATTCGGGGTGGAGAGCAGCCTTGGCCCCATGGAGGCAATTTCTTTTATGACTGCAATGTTATCCAAGTTACTCCTATACTCATGAGTTGTTTCGTTTTTGCAGATATTATAGAGTCTTTCTGCCAAAATCCGAGCATTTTTGAACAACTCATCCATCTGCGATAGATAGTTGCGACGCCACTCGGCATACAAAAATCTCGCTGCGCTGATGTCGCAATAGGTGCGATATGCAAGTCTTGCGCATAACACATCAATTTGTTTCTCGAAATCTTCAAATTTCGGATATTTCTCTACGAGTTCAACCAGCAACTCTCTAGTATACGAATTATCGAAGAAACACATTTTTTCTTCGTTGTACTGTCTAACAAATTTGTTATAGTGATCAATATCATCTGCGACATCACTCTGTATGCGCGCTATACATTCTGCTGACAATTCCAGATATGATCTTGCCTGCTCAACGGCTCGCTCGAGCTCTTTTTTTGCGATTGCTGTGTTTTGGACGGCATTTTTTAGAGTGTCAAACACGAGAACGCCATCGTCATTTCTTAGGGCATCAAATGTGATAAAACCATCGGAATCTCTATTAATTCCATTAAGACTTGATTCGGCATCCCTAAATAGGTATTGATTCCCTACAGGTCCCAACATAGAATGCAAAAATTGTGCTTCTTTTTCTTTAAACAGAGATGTGAATTTTTCTAGAAACGAATCTTTCAGCGTGCCATCATCGACGTAGGAAAGTAACATGTAAGATACGTGTTTATAATCGTCTTTATTGCTAGCAACATGATATTTCAAGTCACGTTCAATACTCCCCCAGTATATTTCATCCTTGGATTTATCAGGCGCATCCTCTTTTGCCTGAATATCCTTTAGGATTTCCTTTGCTTTTGCTCTATATGGAGCAAGTAGCTTTGCATAATCAGTCTCGACATTTTCGATTTCTCGTACTAGCAAGGGAATTTGATTGTAATTTAATCTCAGACCTTTTAGAGCTGGATCCAGCACCTTTTTCTTTATGTCGTTTATTTTGCCATAGTCATAAAGTCGATCAATTTTATTCATTTTCTCGTGCAATTGTTTGTTGTTTTTTCCATAGAGTTCGCATATGACATTCATTTTCTTCAGCATTTTCTCAGAAGAAAAACGATCTACTTCTCTAACGTACGCCACAAAGGCGTCTTTGATTTTTTGCATGTCTCCAGTCATTTCTTTTGCTGCATATGCGTTTACTTCAGCATCGAATGTAGTGCTCAAGGTAGCGTTCGCATACGGTTCAGAAGCTCGCGATAGCATTAACGTGTTCAGCGTCACGCTGTAAGCCTCTTTTATCTTCTGCAGCGAATTCTCCTGGCGTTTTGGTAGAATAACATTATTTTTCCCCATAGACGTAATTTCTCTTATGACAGCAATATGATTCATATTTTGTTCATGTCGGTATGAGTTGTCGCCATTGACTTTTTCGTCTTTGCAGATATTATAGAGCCTTTCTGCCAAGATCCGAGAGTTTTTGAAAAAATCATCCATTTGCGACAGATATCTGCGACACCATTCGTCATATAAAGATCTTGCTGCATTGACCTTGCAGTAGGTGCGATATGCGAGTCTTGTGGACAACGCATCGATTTGTTTCTTGAAATCTTCAAATTTCGGATATTTTTCCGCAAGCTCAACTAACAGATAGCGCCCATGCTGATCAAAATGCCTCAATCGCCTCCTGCTATGCTCTTTCAAGCGCTGGTGATCTCGCTCAATATCATCTGCAATGTCCAACTGTATGCCAGCGATACATTCTGCCAATCTTTCTAAATATAATCTCGCCTCTCCAACAATGTGCTCAAGTTTTTTTCTCTCGATTGTTGGGTTTTTTACGGTATTCTTGAGAATATCAAATATCAGGAATCCATCATCGTGAGTTGTTGGAGCAAGCCTTGCCACCCACAATTCTATGCCCGTAAACTGGTAATCATCTTCTTCTAATGGAGACGGCAATTTTTTCAGAAACGAATCTTTTAGAGCGCCTCCATCGATATGACAAAGTAAGTATGAAGAAATCGACTCATAGGACATAAAGCTATTGTAGCCATAGTTATTAACATAGCCGTTTTGGTATTCTCCCCTGAGACTCCTCTTAATGCTGCCTCTATGTAAATCTGATATTCCGTCAGAATCATCCCACAAATTCTTTAGAGTATCCTCTTTTGCTTTAATGTCTTCCAAAATTTCTTTCGCTCTCGCTTTATATGGAGCAAACAGCTTTCTGTCTTCGGCGACCATTTCAGCCTCTGCTTTTTCAATTTCTCTGGTCAGTGGCAGAACCTGATTGTAATCTAATTTCAGTCCTTTTAGAGCTGCTTCTAGCTTCTCGTTAATATTTCTTGTTTTGTAATCATCATCCCAAGCTTTTACGATTTTTTCGACTTCCTTGTCCAGCTGCTTGTTATTTTTACCATAGAGCTCGAATGTAATCTTCAATATTTTCAATCTCTTTTCCGAGGAAATACGCGTATTCTCTTTGAAGTTTTCAACAAAAGCATTTTTGATTTTCTGCATATCCTCTGTCATTGTAGTTTTCACTAAAAAGCTATCTTCTTGAGGTACTTTTTCGCTCTCACATCCGATTAACAACATGCACAATATGCAACATAAAATTATTTTCATATCTTTTCTCGATAAAATAATACAATATAACTATAGTCTAATTGTGTTAATAAAAAGTTAATTTGCTGAAAAAATCCACATCTTTTTTTAACTTTTTATAGTTTATAATGGAAAAATGTAATGGCGACGAATAGCCACAATGGTTAATGAGAGCCGTTTAATAGGATTACACAATGAATAAAACAATAACGATAAAAGGAATCATATGTGCACTGTTAATTGTGGCTATTGTTTGGTTTGTTATGCATCCAGCGCTTTTCTTGCCACCTGACGTTGATGTAAACGAAGTCGGATTCGGAGGAAAAACACAATTACATGAGGCTATTAAGAAGAAAATGCATCTTGAAGATATCAAGCCCCTCTTAGGCAAAGGAGCGAATATAAACGCAACAACCGACAATGTCTATACACCATTGCATTATGCAATCATCTTTCATAACCACAAAGATGTCGTCGATCTTCTTCTGGCCAATGGAGCAAAAGTTGATGTAAAAGACAAGGACGGCGAAACGCCATTACATCATGCAGTTATCTATGATCGTAAAGACGTTATCGCACTTCTTCTGGCCAAAGGAGCAGACATAAATGCGAAATCCAAAGAAGGTGAGACACCTCTGCATTATGCAATTAGTTATTGGAGAGATGACATAGTCGGACTTCTTCTGGCCAATGGAGCCAATGTAAATGCAGTAGACAAAAGAGGTAATGCACCGTTGCATTGCACGACGCGCGCGGACATTGCCAAATTTCTTCTGGATAACGGGGCAAATGCAAATGCAAAAAATGAAAAAGGCGAAACACCATTGCATTATGCAGTTGAATTGCGTTATGCGATTTATATATTCGACAAAGAAAGAGCGGAAGCGAAAGCTATGGTGATAGCCGGAAAAAGTCATGATCGGCTATAGCACAAGCAAATTGTAAGACTGTGAATGTGAGATAGAAACAAAAGAGTTGTTCATGGCAGCCATTAGATTATAGACTTCGTCAACAATGGCA
>BNWK01000112.1 GCA_025998775.1 Alphaproteobacteria bacterium
TTAATTTAAGACGGCATTATTAACACAAAAATAATCCAATCGTTGATGCAATCGTTGGTGCAATCGTTGATCCAATCGTTGATCCAATCGTTGATCCAATCGTTGATCCAATCGTTGATCCAATCGTTCAATCTAATCCAGTTCCTCTTAAGAGCAATTGTCTTGCATCTCCATTATACGATCCAGAAAGATAATACAAATCATCATTAGTAACTTGTTTTGGTCTGACTTGATTTATTAGGCTTTGATTTGATGCTTTGTTTTGGAGCGTTCTATTCATAATATTTTGTTGTTGTTGTTGTTGATGAGGATTAACGTTTGATGGGATTGATCCGTAGGATTGTTCTTGAGGATTAATGGTTGTGTGTTTATCTTGGCGCTCGCGCTTCATCCCTTCGGGATTTAGGGCCGAAGGCCCGTTCGGACTTTGTCCGCTTATATACTCGTAAATCTCATTAATCATTTCTAGCAATTGTTCGTTTTGTGTTTCGAGTTCATCGCATCGAGAGTCCAATGCACTGATTTGCTCTTGCATTTCTGTAATCATCGTTACTTGATCCGCTAATTCCTCCTGAAATTGCTGCACAATTCCACCCAATTCTTCACACTTGTTGCATAAGCCATCAATCTGTTCTTCATGCTCATTGATTACCTTTTGTGTATTATCCTTGCTAGAATCATCTTCATCCTTCGAAACCAACGTGTGAACTATTTTCTTGGTTAGTGTTTGGGCTTGCTTTTGGGTATGTTCCTTCGCCATTTGTTCCGCATGGGTTTGTGCTAGAGACAGTATTAACTGATCAAGTGATGGTTTGTTTTGTTCCCTCGATTGTTCCTTAGCCATTAGTTCCTCTCGTTTCTGTTCTCGCTGCGCCTCGAGCCTCTGCTCCTCTCTTAACTTTGCTTCTTGTTCTTCCTTTGTCCGCTGTCGTTGTGTTTCAAGCATCAGTTCTTTAAACTGTTCTTCTCTCAGTTGCTCTCTCATCTGTTCCTTTATCTGTTCTCTCATCAGCTCTTCATGTTTTGTTTTTATTCGGGTATCTGCTTGTTTCTGGTCTTCGACCGATTCCAACGCATTCAACAATGATTTGGAATACTTCTTTGCTTCTTCTTCCGCTTGTGCCTGAGCCTTTCTTAACGCATGCGCTTTTGCTAAATTCTGTACTTGATCTTCTACGGTGCTATTAATTGTAGACGTCAAAGGATATGTACCAATTACGCGGGTGAAACCCACATCGGAACTTCGTTCCGCGTTGGCGGCAAAGGCGGAGCCACTGCTACTATTCCCTACATTATTCCCTGCATTATTACCTGCATTATTACCTGCATTATTACCTTAATTATTCCCTGTATTATTCCCTGTATTATTCCCTGTATTATTCCCTGGATTATTCCCTGCGTAATCGCTCATGATAACACCATCACTGTCAACAGAATCTGTATCATCAGTACTGTAATAGTTAGCAAGATGTTTCACATCTACGCCAGCGCCTACGGCGTTACTCAACAATTGTGGTTTCTTAACCGTGATACCTTTAACTGTTGGTTTACTCGGAGGATCCAAAAACGGAACATTTTCGTTTTCATAAGAACCATCTTTTTCTAAGTATAAGTTACCAAATCTTCTCACATATTTATATCCAGGTATTCGATGATTATCATTCAAATCTCTAGTATTAATGTCCTTGTGTTTTGGTTTCGAGTTTTTCAATATTCGTCTAACATCGGTAGCTGCGTTCGGATCTTGTTGGATAGCATCACTAATTTCTCTTAGAACGTCTGTCATTGATTCTTTTATGTGCTGATAAAAATAATAGAATGGTGATGTAAAATGGTGATACAGAATGGTGATGTAAAATGGTGATACAGAATGGTGATGTAAAATGGTGATGTAAAATGGTGATACAGAATGGTGATGCAGAATGGTGATACAGAATGGTGATACAGAATGGTGATGGAGAGTGGTGGAATGGAGTGATGGTGTGGGTTAATGGTGTGTAGTGATGGTGCAGATTAATGGAATGGAGTGATGGTGTGGATCAATGGTGTGGATCTATAAATTGAATCGTTTCATCACTTCAGCGATCCGTTCATCAGTTTTTTTCTTGCGTTTCTCCTCTAACTCATCGATCTCTTTCTCTAACTCATCGGTTTTTCTCTTGAGTTTTTCCTCTAACTCATTTATCTCCCTTTCGTGACGCTTACTCATCTCTTCAATTTTTGCTTCAATCCTTTCTTTCCTAATCCTCTCTTTCTCAATCCTTTCTGCTTCGATCTTCTCTTTCTCAATCCTTTCTTTCTCAATCCTTTCTTTCTCAATCCTTTCTTTCCTAATCCTTTCTGCTTCGGTCCTTTCTGTTTCATCGCTTTCAGATTCCGTTTCAGATTCCGTTTCTGATTCCTCTTTCGTTTCTGATTCCTCTTTCGTTTCTAATTCCTCTTTCGTTCTAAAATACTGTACCGCTAACTTTAACTCCTTTAGTTGTTCTTCAAGATTCAGTGCATATTGCAGATTTTCTTTTTCTTCAAGGTTCAGCACACGCAGCTGTTTCTCTTGCTCAGCTTTATCAATTGATTTGTTATTTCTAATTCTGAAACATTCTTTCCTGATTCTCTTAATCCCTTCTTTTACTCTCTTAATATCTGCGTTGGTCTTTTTAATCTTTTTCTCCACTTTATTTCCTTCACTTTCATGAATCTTTTCTCGCTGGTATTTTAACTCACTAATTCGTACACTTACCTTAATGGATGCTTCATCCATTGAATCATTATTATCATTATTCCCTGTTTTATTTTTGTTTAGGCGTTCGATTTCTCTATCAATTTCTGGAAGAGTGGTTGGGATTGGTTCTTTTGGTACTTTAAAGAATGTATTCAAACCACCTAATAATCTTCTCCATGTTGCGGTGGCATCTTCCACATTACAATGCATTGCTAGTCTATTGATTATTCTATAATACCTTGGATTCTTCTCCACTTCTTCTGTCATATGGAACATAAGTGCAGCAAAAATGCAGATATTTTCCGGAATTTTCACACATTTATCAGTCATTCCCATAGTCGTGTAATTGTAGAATGACGCATAAAACAAAAATGCTAATCTATTCTCATACCCCTCGTTGGCATTGATTCCGTGAGAGCAGTTCCTAGCCATTTTCTCTCCAAACTCTGCCTGTGGAGGTACATAATCTCTAACTGCATTAATCAGAGCTTCGGGATCCATATCTCCATCATACCCGATATCATTTTCCAGAATTGATGAAGCAAGTTGAATGGTGCAATTATTTTTGGAAGTATCATTATCACCACCATTATTCCCTGGATTATTCTTTTTATTATTCTCAATAGGTTTCACCCCTTTTCTGTATCGTTTATCCTCTTTGCCTTTCACATCCAATCCATTACCATTCTTAAGAGCATCATGCATTTGCTGTAGTTGTGAGTCATTGAATTTTTCCATTGCTACATAGAATTTGTTCCTCTTAACAATATTATACATTTGTGGTTTATCCCTCAAATTCTCTATAAGTTGTTTATAATTATTTTCATCGTTAAACAAGAAGTCAGGATCACTTGGTTTCATCTTCTTACAATATTCCTTGATATTCTTGATAATTGATTGACCAAGCGACAATTGTAAGGGCTGTTGATCGATAGTGTGAAACCAGAAAAGTGCATACTCAAATGCACTAAAATTGAATCCATACATTGCGTTGTGAATATTGATTACATCGTTAAAGCCCAATCCTTGTAATAGTATCATAAAGATATTCTTTCTCTCCTTGCACTTGTTCTCGTCAGATAAAGCATTAAATTCAGCATCTGCATCATCGAGTGGATTAGTTTTCGAATCATTATTCCCTGCATTATTCCCTGGTTTATTCCCTGGTTTATTCTTTGTTAAGTCTGTTCTTTTACCTTGCCCTGTTCTCCTTCCGTACACTTTCTTTGGGTTAGTTTCATCAATAGTTTTAAGTACATCGGTTTTAGTAATATCTGTCACATCCTTTCCAAAATGGGTTCTTATTGCACTCGATTTTTGCTTGTTGCACCATTCCACGAAACACACATACTTAGGAACCTCTTCATTCGTTATAGTTTCCACTGACAAATAGCGCATCACGTTACCGTTGAAAATTGGTTCAGTTGTTGTTGTGAGTCTCCAATGTTTTGCTGCCATCTTTTCTATAAAATAAAAAATTAGAAAATTTTCCAAAGTTACCAAAGTTAAAAAGTCCATAAGATTATTGGATTGATGAAATTGATTGGTGAAATTGATTGGTGAAATTGATTGGTGAAATTGATTGGTGAAATTGATTAGCGATTGGATTAATGAAATTGATTAGTGATTGGATTGG
>BNWK01000113.1 GCA_025998775.1 Alphaproteobacteria bacterium
TTTTTACATTGGTATGTGCACAGTTTCAGAGCGGAAACTTTGGTCGATGGCCTGGAAATCGACGTTGAAAAAACGCTGAAGGCCTGGCAGTGCAAGGGATTAAGCAGCACTTACGATTTGTGGAGATAACCATGAAAGTATCGCAAAAAGCAATCGAACTGCTTCAACAGAGACTGAAAAATCTTGATGTTTCAATAGAAAACATCGAGTTAGAGCAACTTGCAAACGCGGTCGCTGCAATGTCAAAATTGGAAACGACGGACGATATTTTGGCTTTGGGGGCGGCGAAGCTTGCTGAAATATCAGAATGCGGCAACGAAAAAATCACTGAAATTGATGATTTTGGTAATGAAAAACAAACTGAATTCCTAACAGCTAAAGATAGTAGATTGTCAGCGGTTTCTACCTCAAAATTGAGTAGTTTAGATTCGGTATCTCAGGTTTTTGCTGAAAAACAAGATGAGATAAATTTTCTAGTCGATGATTTTGCAGAAATGAATGATGTACCAGATGAATCGACAATTTGTCCTGAAATTTCAAACAATTTAGATCGATATAAATTTTTAAATTCTGGAGATTTGCCTTTTATTTTTGGGGTTTTATCGCGCTACGACGACTATTTTGCTGGTGTCACAGATGCTTTGAGTAATAATTTAATGCTCGAACTTTTAAGCGGATGCCATGATTACACTGCAACCGCCATCTCTGGCTTCTATCTTGAGCTAAAACTATGCTTTTTGCAGGGAGTGCACGGAAATTTCATAAAGAGAAAGTTTTATACAAAGTACACATATACAACATCTCAATACTCTTATCCACACGCAGCTGTGGGTTGCTTATTCGTGAAAAACGCAACCGAATCAGACATAATTTCGACACTTACTTTCGGCGGTTCATGCTACGGTGGTGCTTACGTGTACGTTGGTATTGCAAATACAGCAACGGAAACAATAACCTGGACAACTGCGTATACGAATACCGGAGCAGCGATAGATATTGCCAGTACGGCAAGCATAGCTGTGCCAGCAAACTCTACGGTTGTGGTGATGCTCTATTCCACGTCCTATTTTTACACTAGGCCAAGCAGCGGCGGAAGCAATTCGTATTATTACGGATATCATGCACAATTTTTGCACTGGAGGTTGAACAAGATTAGGTCTGATTTTTTGAAAGATGGGCTGGAGATTGATTTTGATAAAACGTTGAAGGCCTGGCAATGCCCTGGTTTTTCAAGTCCTTTTGAGCTTTTAAAGCCTACTGCAAGCATTTAATTTATGGAGGAAAATTTGAAAACATACATAAGATTTGAAAACGAAAAACAGCTGGAGGTTGCGACATTAGTGTCTAAACCGTCAGAAGAAGGTTGGAAAACTGCTCCGGCAAACTTTGAGTTTTCAAAACGATATAAGCTTGCGTCAGGAAAAATCGAGGAAGTTTCAGTCGATGAGCTTGCTGCAATGCGCTTGGCTGAAACAAAAGCGATGATTGCGACTGAAATATCAATACTTGTTGACAACGTCAGAAGCAAATACATAGGATGCTCACCAGCGAAGCAAAAATGCTACGAGCTACAAGAAAAGGCTGCTCTTTCAGTACTTGAGAACGCTGAATCGCCACTGAGTTCTTTAATTCAGCCGCTAGCGGAAGTTCGAAACATAACCATTTCGGAAATGGCGCAGCTGATTTTAGCTAAAGCACAGGTTGCAAATCAGAAAATTATTTGGGCGGAAGCAATCGAAGACAATTACAAATTATTGATAGAAAACGCTGAAACTATAGAGCAAATCGACCAATTGCTTGTAGAAATATCAACAACACTAAAAGCGGGGGGAAATTAAACATGTCTGAGAATTTTTTACATGGAGTATCTGTAGTTGAAGTCGACAGTGGACCACGTTCGATTCGCGGAACCTCATCATCAGTTATTGGAATTGTTGGAACGGCGGAAAACGCTGATGCTGAAGCGTTTCCACTGAACAAACCTGTTCTCATCAGCGGAAGCCTTACGGAGGCCGCAAAGCTTGGAATTTCAGGGACTCTGCCATCTGCAATCAATGGTATTTTTGCACAGGGTGGAGCAAATATTGTTGTGATTCGAGTCGCTGAAGGCACAGGAGAAAGCGCCGAAATAGACACAATTGCAAAAGTAATTGGCGCTGTAAATAATGCAGATGGAACCTACAGCGGAATGCAATCTCTGCTTGCAGCTCAAAGTACTCTCGGAGTGACTCCGCGCATTCTTTTGGCTCCTGGATTTTCTCACAACGATAGTGTCGCGGTCGAGTTCCTTACTCTGGCCGAGCGTCTTCACGGTATTTTCATTGCGGATGCTCCAGATATCGAGGCCGACGCAGTTGATTTTGCAGACAATTTAAGCCATTCGCGAGCGTATGTTGTTTATCCAAAAGTGATCAATACCAAAAACGAAATCGTGCCAGCAAGTTCGTATGTTGCTGGAATTATAGCAAAAACCGACAATGAAACTGGTTTCTGGTGTTCTCCCTCAAACAAAAAAATCAATGGCATTATCGGACTATCAAAATCCATCGACTTTTCGCTCGGTGATTTCGTGTGCAAGGCCAACTACCTCAACGAGAATAATATTGCAACAATCATCAACCAGGACGGGTATCGCTTATGGGGAAATCGCACGTGTTCATCAGATTCCAAATGGCAATTTCTTTCAGTGAGGCGCACCGCCGATATCATCGACGACAGCATTTTGAGAGCACATCTGTGGGCAGTCGACCGAAACATCGTGAAAAATTACGTCACCGACATTGTGGAGAGCGTAAACGCATACCTTGCAAATTTGAAATCGCTTGGTGCAATCATAGATGGAAAATGTTTCGCAAATGATGAGCTCAACACTCCATCAAATATTGCAGATGGAAAAATTTATTTCGATTTTGAGTTTGTGCCATCGTATCCAGCAGAAAAAGTGACATTCCGGTCTTATCTCGATATCGGGTTAAATAGCACGTTTTTGGCAGTTTAAAAGGAGGCATTATGTTACCGAAAATACTTAAAAATTTCAATGTGTTCGTTGATGGACGAGGCTATGCCGGAAAAGTTGAAGAGGTTTCGCTGCCGAAATTATCTTTAAAAACTGACGAATTTCGTGCTGGTGGAATGGATGCGCCAGTTGAAATTGATCTTGGTATGGAAAAACTGGAAGCCGATCTGACTTTTGCAGAATACGATTCCGAGCTCATCAAATTATTTGGTTTGACCGAGGGAAATGAAACGGCTCTGACCTTGCGTGGTGTGATTCAAAGTACTGGAAATGCAGACTCTGTAATCATCAATTTGCGAGGCATCATTAAGGAAATGGACTTCGGCAGCTGGAAGCCAGCGGATAAGGCAACACTGAAATGCTCGATTTCCTGTGCCTATTACAAGTTGTCTATCGCAGAAAATAATCTCGTTGAAATCGATGCCGTAAACATGATTCGCAAAATCAATGGAGTCGATCAATTGAGCAGCCATCGAACAATTTTAGGAATCTAACCAGGCTGAGCCTGGACTCGATTATTTATGTCGAGTGAGCAAAAAGGCAATAAAAACAAGTTGCTCCGATGTCGCAGCACACAAACAGGGAGGAAAAAGAGTATGGAAAAAATAAAACTAAACGAGCCAATCAAAATTGACGGTGTTCTCGTACATGAAATTTCATTGCGCAGACCAAAAGTTCGAGATCGCCTTCTGGTTGAAAAGGGAAACGGCAACGATGCCGAAAAAGAAGTAAATTTCATTGCAAATTTAGCGTCAATCACTCCAGAAGAAGTACAGGAAATTGATCTGCAAGATTATGCAAAAATTCAAGACGTGTTGCGCAATTTTTTAGTACCGGATCAGCCTCAGAATTGAGGCGCGCTGTGTTGGCAATGGCATCCCATGCGAATGGTGGAATTTCCGAATGGTTGGACATGGATTTAGATGAGTTTTTGTTGTGGATTGAGGCGTTGCAGTGGTTGAATAAGTAAACGGGTGCAGGGATCATCCCTGCTGGATTTAGATGAGTTTGTGCTTTTGGTTGCAAGATTTGAGAGAGATAAATGAGTGACGCAAAACACCAAGTATCAGTTGTAATTGGAGCGGCTTTAAGTAGTGGTTTTAAAGAAGCCATTTCCACAAGCCAAACCGATTTTTTTAAACTTGGTAGCATTATCAAAGAACTCGACTCATCAACACTTGGAGTTGCAAGTAAATTCCAAGATCTTCAACGTAAAACTCTGGAGGCCAAAAGAGCGTGGGTAGAATCCGAGGCAGAAGTTAAACGGCTAGCTGTAGCACTCAAAAATACCGAAAATCCAT
>BNWK01000114.1 GCA_025998775.1 Alphaproteobacteria bacterium
AAGTGCCTGTGCAACAGATATGGGCTCTACTACTTCTTCATCATTTTCATCTGTGTGTATGAAATCCTCGCGATGGTCTACTTGGTATGAAAAGAAATGTTATCTTACGTCTTTTGAAGATGATAGCAGAGAAGGAAATTTATATTGTAGCTAATAAATCTAATATCTTTAACGACGGCTCTTCATACCTTGTTTCAGATCATATGTACAATCTCATTACATTGTGTGAAGAAATATACAAAGTTAAGGATAATTGCTTTTTCAAGGAACAGATTGCACCCTTTTACAACTGCAGGTTCGTTATTTGTTTCAAGGAATTGAGTTTGTACAAATGAAAGATTATTTTATTTTTGTCTATCATTTCGGTTAACCAAAGAAGAAATCGTATGCTTTCTGTTTTGCTGTTCCATGATGCCATATCTCTTTTCGATTCTTTACGTAAGCGTCATGTGATTTCTTTCTGTCGTCATTATACTTCTTCCAATAAGCGTGCCATTCAGGACTGTTGATTTGTATGTGCCACCACTCGGGCGTGTTTGCTTCTAAAACAGTCTCCATCCACACACTAGGTTTCAGGTGTTCGTTTCCCCAATGGTCTTTCCATAATTCACTTTTAATGTGTTTTGCTTTTTCGTCTTTCACTGCTTTATTCCCTTTGATGATGCCTGTTACGAATTTCTCTCCTGCAAGTAATGCTATCGAAAGAGGTATTCCAACACCGGGAATGAAAGCAACACCACCAGCGACAAGTCCTGTGGCATCATCAGCTGTTCTCATTGCATTATCAAATGTCATATGACCATCTGCAATAGCTTGAGAAATATCCATACCAAGACCGGTTGCGGAAAATCCCAACCCAACACCTGCTCCGATATTACCGCCTATTCTTAAAGCATCACCTAACACACTCATGGCTCCTGTCGCGCCTGATGCAACTCTGGCCCCTTCACTTAATGAATTTGCTATTCTTGCCGCTTCTGCTCCTTCACCGACTGTTTCTCCAATACCCTCAGCTATCCTAGCACTATCTGCAACTCCTTCTGCAGCTCTAACCCCCTCTGCTACACCTGCTCCGGCTTCTTGGATCAATTCTGGTGCTTCTGCTACCCCGGGTGGTTCTGCATGTATGTCAACAGCAATTTCTTCAACATTGGGAGCACCAGCGCCAACAGCATCTTCTCCCATGTTTTCCATTTCAACTTCTGTTGTATGACCCCCAACTATCCTTCCATCATCAGCAAATAGATTTTCATTCCCTGAGAACTGGTCTCTAATTTGTCTATCCATGTCAGCCCTCCATGCTCGTAAATCTGCTTGAGTGAAGTTTTCATCAAAAACATGAGACTCACCATCAATAACAATTCCATCTCTTTCTTCGATACCTTCAATCCCTGGTTCTGTATGAATATCACTTTCAACTCCCCTTTCAAGATCTTCAACACCTTCATCCTCAAACGTATCCATTTCTCTTTCTCTTGCGTTCCTGTTTATGTACTCTCCTCCAACGATTACTCCCTCATCATCATACAAATTATTTATCTCATCAGGGTGAAATTCACGAACGTAATCATCCACTTGATAATCCATTTGGTTTCTCCACTGTTGCATACCTTCTTCGGTGGTCAAATCACATTCGGGTTCTGTGTGAACATCGTTATCTAATTCTTGTACGTGCTCATCGTCAAAAGGGTCAACATCACCTTCTTCATCAAAGTCATCCATCTCTCTTTCCCGAGATTCTTCTCTAGCTCTGTTCTCCAACTTAGATTGAATTTGTCTCCACTCTTCATTCATCAAATCTTGTCTATAAAAATCATTACCCTCTTGTTGTGCTGTTTGTGCTCCATCTGTGAAGTAATTTGATGCAAAATCTTCTACGTCTTCCTCTGCTTCACCAACATTAGCAGGTTCAAATGGTTCACCACTTGCTGCGTTAATGGGATTGTTTCTGAATTGCTCAAATTCCTCTAATGTCATATCCGATGCCCTAATACGTGCTTGACCTCTAGCGGAGTCAGCATGAATCATGTCATTATTCCAACCTGGTATTTCTTCATTTTCTAAATCCATTCTATTTTGAATTGTGTTCCTGTATTCCTCTTCTGTCATCCACTGATTGTTTGTTCGACTGTCATTAATGACCTCCTCTCCGTTTGCGTTGTAATGTCGTGTTTCACCCAGGTCATCCCGAACATAACGAACACCGTCTGCTCTGGTTCCTTGTGCAGTAATGCCTCCGCTATTTGAAAATACATAACCGCCTTCCCCTCCATCAACATTAACTCCTCTCAGTTCTGGATCTGTAAGTGATGAAGAACTTGAACTACTTGAGGAAGGAGATGACGAAGACGATGAAAATGAAGACGACGACGAACAACTTGACGACGATGACGATGGTGAGGGTTCAAACTCAAATTCCCCTTCAGCTTCTCTTAACTCTGCAGCTAAGTCTCTTATGTCTTCAACTTCACGTTCGTCAGAATGATTTTGTGCAGATGACCTACTTCGGGGTGCAGACCTGTTAGATGAGAATATATAACCACCTTCACCTTCACCGTTGATACCCGCAGTTAAATCTTCTACTTCTTCTATTCTAGTTGCACGAGCATTAGTCGGTGCTGTATTGGACACCTCTGATATCGTTGGTTCAGGATTGGGTAATGCACGATTGGAAGAAGACCTGTTAGAGGAGAAGATATAACCAGAACCTTCACCTCCAGCATTGATACTATAATGGGGTCCAGGTAATGCTCTTAGATTTGATGGTGGTGTGTATACAGACTTGTAAAATTCATAAGGTAAATGGGATGTTATTCCGGGATTGACGAAACCCATGGAGATATAATTAACAATATCACCAACGGTATGAAGAGTGTCATTCTGTTCTGCGATGTGTGATGGTAATTCATTATCTTCTACAATACTTTAATCTCCGTAAAAACTGATATCTGGGTTAAACCTAAATGATCCATATGAACGTATAGGTCCAGATTGATAATCATTAATGTCGTATGTGGTAGGCTGATCTAAAATAGCATTCAGTAATGTAAGTTCATTTTCATCCGTGTTTGAAATAAATTCTTGTAAATCATCTTCGTTCAGACTGTGAATGAACTCTCTCATATCTTCTTTAGATAATGATCAGAAATTCATTTGATTCATATTCATATTTGATATCGACAAAAATAAAAAAGAAACTGTGAAGCTTATTACGATTTACTGAGATGAACGAGGGGTAATGCCTGCAAGTTTGGCAAACACTTCAGGGAAGAATTTTGCAAAACATTCGCTCCAAGACATTCCAATTTCATACTCTGGACGTCTGCCAACTGACCATAACCAAAACACATCAGAGACGATTGCAAGTATAGGACATGTACTGTTGTGATGTGCTGGGTCATCAGTTTTATCATTCTCAGCATTCAAGTAGTAGTAAGTATCACCACCAGAATTCACAGAGATGTCTCCTAAACCTTGTGCTTGAGGTGATCCTGTAAGTGTGATCGATTCATTGGCACTATTAACAGGGTCAGCAAAGAATGCATTAGCGGATGGTCGTTCAAGATTGAAAGTCATAAGAAAATCAGTATCATCTACTGAGCATCTTTGTCTGTATGGGAAGTAAGGACAAACTTTCTTCAAGTAAGAGTTCTCAAATGATTGCGTAGGACATAAGATTGTATCGAGGTTGCAAGATTCTAATTCCATTCTGTAGAACTCTGTTGAATTACTATTACAACCTTTTTGTGGGAAATTTCTGTTAAGTGATGTGAGCATAAGATGATGGTATTCTGGATTCCTAAAACAAGTTAAGTCATTTGGGTCTCTTGGAAATAGAGCAATTATCTCTTTACCTTGATAGATAGGTGTGTTCATCGCAGAATTTAAACCACTTGCACTTGGACCTGTTGAGAAAGATTGAATGACTATACGTTCGGAAGGAACTACAAATGGTACTTCTCTGTAGTACGTTGCTAGTGCTGACTTAACTGAATCTTTAAGTGAAAATCCCATTATCGTTGACACTGCTGATTTTGTGATAAGTACATCAGGATCGAAACGAAGAGGTGTAGAGACGTATATTACGCTTTTGTATCCAGGAACAGCATCCCACTCCCAAACAAAACTTGCACTACGAGCATGACCGGGAACTCTAGCTTGAACAAATCTTCTGTCGTAGTAATGGTCGGTTTTGTATGGTACGCACATATGAGTAGATAAATTGATCCAATCTGTGTCTGTATAACATTCAGGTAAGAGACATACACGGTCTTGAAGAAATAGTGAAGGATCAGTACTAGACCA
>BNWK01000115.1 GCA_025998775.1 Alphaproteobacteria bacterium
GCAGTACTGCCTTGATATGTTCTTTCAATTGAATATCCTCAAACCTTTGATACCATCGTATAACTTGTTGAGGCTACTATACAACTTATCTCATCAAAAGTTCAAATTATTTTTACACAGATCCTTATGGCTACCCCAAATGTCATACAAAACGCCAACGAAAGCTTGAGCCTCCTCATTGTCTTGTTTTGCTGCTTTCCAAAACCAGTTCATCGCTTCTTTAAGATTCCGACCTACTCCATCGTTACCCAAAAAATACATTCTACCAATAATGCATTGAGCATAATCATCATATTGCTCGGCGGCTTTCTTAAACAACTCGAGAGCCTTCTTAAGATCAACTCCTCCAACTGCTATACCTTCTCTATACATACACCCAAGGCAGCGCTGAGCTATAGCATCGCCTTGATCTGCTGCTTTCATACGCCATTCAAATGCTTTATTAAAATCCTTTTCTACTGCACTATTGCCAAAACGATACATATACCCAAGATTTCGTTGAGCACGGGCATTACCTTTATTCGCAGCTTGCACATACAATTCAAACGCTTTCTTTGGATCCTCTGGCATGCCATAACCCTCGTCATGCATAATTCCAAGATAACATAGAGCTTCTGCATCTCCCTTAGCAGCAGCTCGCGCAAGCCCTTCAGCAGCTTTTGCATACCATTCAATAGCTTTCGCGGAATCCTTTTTTACAGTAGCTGTACCACAACTGTACAAGTTTCCAAGCGCTAGTTGAGCTTCAGCATTGTTTTGATTTGCCGCTTTCAAAATCCATTCGAATGTTATGACTGAATTCTTTGGTAGGCAATATAGTCCTTCTTTACACATGAATCCAATATTGCTCTGAGATTTAGCATCACCTAACTCTGCTGCTAGCAATGTATACCATTTCCAGGATTCATTAGAATCAAGCTCCATGCATTCACTATTAATACCGATTCTACGCTCGCGACGAATCTTAGCAAGACCTTCTACGGCCGCGTTCAAAAACCATTCCTGCATTTGTTTGGGATCTATGTGAGTGATATCTCGCCCCCACTGAAGTCTGAAATCAAATTCATTTTGCCAACCGCCAGTTTCCAAAAACATTTGGAATGCCGCATCGATCCCAAACGTTGACAAATGGGCCAACAATTTGTTGTTTCTAATATTTACGTCCACTCCACATGCAATATGACCGGCCGCTTTATATTGAACGTAAAGCATAATTCCAGGATTGTATTGGGCAGAAGGATTGCCTAGCTCCGGAGGCAGCGAATACATCTTCCTGGATGGTCCCAAATACAGTGCTACACATCGACCCAGTCTATACATATTTTCAAGAATGTCCTGAGCTTCCTTATGACCTTGAGCCGCAGCGCACAGACACAATTGAAAAGCTCCCATTAAATCCAGTTGCACATTTTGGCCTTTAGTGCGTATAACCATGAGATTACGACTTTGTGTATTATTAACTTTCGACAGGGCTACATTTTCTTGATTGATCATTGCCTCGGCAGACACAACGCCAATACAAGAACACACTAGAGCAAACACCTTATTGCTAATTTTTGTCATCATTTTACGCCCCCTTTAACAATATTTAACAAACTATCTTCAAATATTAACACAACAAACAAGCGGCAATCAACGCAAAATAAATTATTAATTTTGATGGAATGTATTTTGTTTTTTATCAGAAAAATAATGGATTGGAAATTGAGATAAACTGTTATAGTATGATCTAAAGACGATGTTCTTTTGACAGAAAAATGATCGGAAAATACGAGAAAAATGAATAACAAACTCGAATGTAATGTGGCGTCCATAATTGAAAAGTGCGAAATTTCAAACACACGAGATGTGCGACGAATAATAGCTCATATAAAGGAAGCGTCCTATGAGGATATATTTTTCAATGGAGACGCCATGTTTCTAACTCAAAAAGAATATGATCTATTCCTTAATATGATATCCAGATACAAAAACCAGGAGCCGATTTCCAAAATTATCAACAAAAAATCTTTCTGGAAACACGACTTTTTTGTAAATGAAGATGTTCTGGATCCGAGACCGGAAACAGAACTGATCATAGAAACTGTTTTGCAACATTTCGACACCAATGATGAGTTGAAAATCATGGATCTCGGAACCGGCAGCGGCTGTATTTTGCTAAGTCTTCTGCAGGAGTTCAAAAGATCCATCGGTATCGGTATTGATATAAGCCACAAAGCCATTGATGTTGCGATTCACAATCGTCGACTTTTGAACGTTGATCGCGCAACATTTATAACTGCAGACTGGACAGTTGCATTACAGGCATTTACTTTTGCTGAGACAGCTTCGTCGTTGCAAATACAATCGGCATACCATTCGGAAGGTAGCGGTAGCATTAACTGGTCCAGCGTCACTCTTGCTGATTTAATCGTCAGCAATCCTCCATACATAAGGTCAGATGATATACCATCGCTGGATGAAAATGTCAGAAAATACGATCCAATGGTGGCGCTAGACGGCGGTAACAGTGGATTGAATGCCTATGTCAAGATAGCCGCTATATCTCGACATCTCCTAAAAAAAAATGGCATGATATTTCTAGAAGTTGGATACGATCAAGCAGACGACATTGTCTCCATACTAAAAACAAATGGCTACGGATCAATTTCAAAAGCGAAAGACATCAATGGGATAGACAGAGTAGTATACGCGACGTCATAATTTACAAAAACTATTGCTAAATATATTTTTACAAAATTATTGTTTTAGTGCATTTTTTAAACAAAAATTAAGCATTCATTGATACACTATCAGAGTATAATCATCAGATGAGGAAAATTACGATGAAGAGATTATTGTTATGTTTAGCATCCACAGTGGTTGTGTCATCTTGCTTTGAAGAACTGAATGCAGGACTATTTAGTAGCAAAAGCGATTCATCAGCTGAAACTGCAGCAGATGTTTTGTTTGGCATAGCGGACATAGCAGACGCTATAAAAAAAGCTAGCGCAATGAAATCAGAATATGATAACGCAAAATCGAAGTTTTCTTCTGCCGCTACGGCAATACTTAAGTACTCAACAGACCAAAAGGCGTTTGCGGACAAAGATAAAAATGACGTTTCCATGATTCCAATGTTGTACAGCATTATGGCGCTGGCTGCCGGGTGTTTCGAAACCGCCAGTAAAGCATTTGGTCTCATAAAAGATGGATTGGATGATATAAAAAGTGCAAAAAAAGATACCAAAGGGAAAAAAGCAACATCTGGTAGAAAAGCGGTAGAGCAAGGCATACAGTTGATTGAAACAATGAGATTTTATCGCATTACACTCGATATCGCCATATCGACGTTAATCCAAATGATGGCAAAGAAAAAAGCTGAGGCGGTTCGGAAAAGCGATATTCAAAAGGAATTCAAGAAACTGACAGATCTAAACGATGCAAAGAAAAAATTGATAGGAACCAATCAAAATGGACTGAGCGTAACTGCAAAGGACTTGCATGAAGCAGCGGGCACTTTAACAAATGGCGACATGAAACAGTCTACAGAGAAACTTGTTAAGTCGACTGAAGATTTGGGGGCCACAGTAGAGATCATTTATGAGCTCATACCAAACATTTTTGATAAAGATAAACTAAATAAGCTAAATGAAACGTGCAACTCGGACAAGGCCGAAGCATGCAAAAAAAGATAATCCTCAAAGTAATGGTTACGTACCATCGGTTTTACCGAATAATGCGCGCGTGTAGGGCACTTATCGATGTGACAATTCATGGTAGGAATTCTTACATCTTGAGCGTGTGTAGCATCATACATGTGTCACAAATCTTCTATGTCAGATATTAATTGCTGAACATTTTCTTCCTTTGTGGCCCAACTGGTGCAGATTCTTACAATGTTTGATCCGTCTTCTGTTTTCTTTATAACACGAAAAAGATATTTTTGTTGAAGCTTTTTCAGTACATCGTGCGAGAGTATTGGAAATATTTGATTTGTCGTATTCTAAACAAAAAACTTAACGCCTTTCTGGATAAGGCAGTCTCTTATTTTCTGCGCCATTATGTCCGCGTGCCTGGAAAGATCGAAATAAAGATTGTTTTCAAGCAGGGCGGCAAACTGTACCCATAGCAATCTTCCTTTCGCGAGCACTCCACCCCGTTGTTTCATAATCAACCACTATCGACTAAAGTCGATAGTATGGAATTACGCTTGAAAAGCAGGTTAAAAACGTGAACGTTAAAACTCCGATATTTTGAAATCCTCAGTTCTATGATGAGTCTCCTGCTCTTCTATGT
>BNWK01000116.1 GCA_025998775.1 Alphaproteobacteria bacterium
GCCGTGCCTCAAATGCTGATATAGCAAGCCTCCATTAGCCCTGTCTGCTCTGATGTAGCTGTAAATCGTCTCATGACTGACGACGGCTCGTCCTTGCTCTAATTTGAGACGTCCTGAGATTTGTTCCTGACTCCAATCCTTTTCTATGCGTTCTCTGATTTTCAACTCCAGATTGCCTTTTGGCTTTTTGGGAACCTTGACAGCTGAAGATCGACGTTCAATCGCCTTTTTATCGGCAATTTTTGCCGCATATTCGCAACCCGTTGAATTTCTTGCGATTTCTCTGCTGACGGACGACTGACTTATGCGTATTTTTTCAGCAATTTTTCGCTGAGATAAACCGATTGACTTCAGAACCTGAATCTGAGACCTTATTTCCAGAGTCATGTGATGATAACATTTTTGGGCCATGTTAACCTCTCTTTTAAAATACAAACTAAATTCGAGATTAACTTCTTCACGTGACTTCCTTCAAGACTATTTTTACGCAGCTTGCAAAAAATCCTCACTTTTTATGCCGCAAAATGATGCGCTTCGCACTTGAATGGGTCCTGAAATGGCGTAACTCATATGATATCGTTTGTCCATATTATTTGGTGATAATTCCTAAGCTGATTGTCTTATTACTAAACCACGTGCCTCTAAATCTTTTTTGATTTTCTTTTTCTGATTTGCAGTTGCGCCATTAGGAAATACAACTGCTCCACTCGCGACAATTGCATCACGCGCAATCATCAAAGTTTTTTTAGCTCCGGCAGTTGTATCAACATCTTCAAGCAGAACGCCGACAGCAGTTTCGCTTCCGTCCAACACCTCATTTTGTGCTCCAGTTGGCAGATACACGATTTTCACTTCATCAGTTGCTGTTTTTATTCCAACAATGGTTCCGAATTTTAGATTTTGTCCAGAAGCAACTGTCACGACCTCGCGACAGTAATTTTTATCTGCTTCGTATTTGAGTAGATCTCCAAGATTTACATTTTCAGTTATGCTCATATCTTATCTCCCTATTTATTTAACCTAGCTTTTGCAGCAGAAATCACTGGATTTTCAGCTGTTTTTCCCTGATGGTACACTGTACTCATAATCTCACTGTCGTGATCTGCGATTGCATTTTGAGTACTTGCAGATGCAAGCAATTTTTCCTTCACTTGATCCGGCGTTAATTGCTGTTCGATGAACTCCGCCATCTTATTTTCTGCGTGAGCCAATTTGCAAAGTTTGGAAATCTCCAAAACTGCCGCTTTGTATACTTCAATGTCTTCTGTCATTTTCCCTCCAATTATTTGTAGACATTTTCGACCATCACAAACCTCATCCGCTAAACCAAGTGAAAGTGAATCCGCACCAAAATATGTCGCCGCTTGAGTAGCCTTGACCTGAGCAGATGAGACGTTTCTATTTCTTGCGACCATCGCAACAAACATTCCATAAAGACGATTAACTTCTTTTTGCAGATCGGAAATCGCGTCGTCTGAAAGAGGTTGATGCGGTGAAAGATCGTTTTTCTTATCACCTGCAAAAATCGTCATATATTTCATGCCTTCTTTTTTGTCGTATTCGCTTATATCTAAATGCGTGGCGATAACGCCGATACTTCCAACTCCGGAAGTGCGATTGACGAAAATTTTTGATGCCGCAGAAGCAATCGCATACGCTCCTGAAAATGCATGATCGTTTGCAATAGCATAAATCGGTTTTGCTTCACGAGATTCATAAATGAAATCCACCAAATCAAAAAGTCCACCAACTTCTCCGCCAGGACTATCGATATCCAAAAGAATTGAATTGTTTTTTGAGTCTTCAAGAGCTGTTGCAACCAATTCGTGAATTTCATTATATGATGTCGTTACAAAAAAATGCGAGTCGCACTGACAATTTTTTGTAAGCAAACCATGAATTGGAATGACAGCAATACTATTATGTATATTGTATGCAATTTCTTTTTCCGCAGGAAACCACTCCATACTGGAAATCATTTCCAGTGATTGCGGATTAATTAATAGTGGTTTATTCATCAACTTCTGGATCATCTTTTTCCTCATTTATGTTTTGTGAATCGAAAATTAGATTCATCTTTTTTGCGCGTTCGTTATCGGCTGCAATTTCTGCGTCTATTTCTTCGATATCATAGCCAAGCTCAGATACAACCTCTGCGCGAGATTTGAATCCACAGCGTACCGCATGCATTTGTGCATTTTGTTCTTTCAATGGATCAACCCAGGCGAATCCCTGCGGAATCCATTTCACCAAAGAAAAAGTTGGATCATCTGGAACCTTTATCTCATCAGATAAAATCGCCAGTTCAATCCATTTGTTCCAAATTGGTCGACACAATTGAAACACGATTAAATTATGTTGTAGCGATGTACACTTTCTTCGAAATTCGACAAGGCCTGCTCGAATCGACGAGTAATTTACGTCGCTTAAATCGCCTGTAAGTTGTTCGTAGGTAATTCCCAAACCAACAGAAATTGCTCGCAGTTGCTGTTTTATAAAGACTTCGTAGGTTCCGCCAACATCTGCTGGAGAAGAAAATTTTACATCCTCACCTGGATCCAAAAATTGCATCGTTCCTGGTTCAAGGCCAGCAAATGCAGCTCCGTGTCCATTGGCCTCACCTTCTCCGAAAACATTATCTTCAGGATCAAGTCGTGTTACGAATCCTGCAAACATTGCTGCCGTTTTCTTGCGAACCAATTCGGCATCTTCGTATTGATCGAGATCGTGCAATTTCAGAAGAACATTACTCAGCCATGGTTCACCGCGAATTTGTCCAGGTCGGAGCGGTTTAAAAATATGCAAAATTTCAGATGCCAATATTCGCACTGATTCATGCCCGCCGCAGATGTCGCCTGGATGTTCTTTATATAAATAGTAAGCAACGAGTTTTCCGGTTTTATCGAATTCGATGCCAGACCTGATGATATTTCCGTTCGGCAATGCATAGTCTTTTGATGAATCCAAATGTTCAGATTCTAGCGCTTGCAATTTCAATGGAACTGTCGCGTTTTTCTTATCGATTTTCAAGCGAAAAAAACACTCTCCACACTCAATTACGCTTCTCAAAACCAACGATTGAAAGCCATAAAAATCGACAACTCCTGCACTGTCCGCTTCATCTGTCCAACTCAACCACAAATCCTGGATTCTCCGTCGAAAATCTTGATCTTTCGCTTTGGATTGTGGCTTGATTCCAGTGCCAATGCAGTTTGAGACAATGGAATCAATGGCATTTGCTGCATATGGATTTTTACGAACGATGTCGTGTGATCGCGTCCGCAAAGTGCTTAAACTTGAGGCCAAAAGTGTGTTGATGGACGAGCTCGACGGATACCAATTTCCAAGCCGTTTTCCATGTCCGGCTCCATCGTATGGTGTCGACGCTTTCTTTTTAAAAAGGTTGGTGAACGATTCAAATATTTTCATTGGAGCCCCTTCGATGTCGTGAAGATCACTTGGCGTTTGCTGTTTTTTTCCGGCTCTTCCATACCTGCTTTTATGCGGTTTCGAAAATTCAGTAGATCCTGCAAATCAACACTCGCATATTGCAAGCGAGTGTCTCCATACCAAACGGAAGTAACCCGTCGGCCAGACTGCAATTCGCTAATTGCTTTTTCGATGGCTTCCAAATTCTGTTTGCTGTACATAATTCATTCCTCTCATATTTGTATATTTGAGATTTGAATGAAAAATGTTCGAGAGTTTTAAAATTTATTTTTATGAAAAACCAAATGGAAATCGATGGAGGTGCGAATATTCGGAACACATTAGAATATTCCCGAATATTCTAATGTCTCTAGAATATCCAGAATACGCTGATCTTTGAGCATATTTCGAATTTCGAAACGCGCTAGAATATTCCGAATATTCTAGCGTCTCTAGAATATCCAGAACATACTGAACTTTGAGCATACTTTGAATTTCGGAGAGTCCCCGAATATTCCAGAAGACGCCAGAATATTTAAAAAGCTTTGGAGTTTAGAAAAGAGTAATTAATGCTTCAATGAATTGATTTCGTCGACTGTCAAGCCTGTCAATCCAGCTATTTGTTCAGTTGTTAATCCTATCGCAAGAGCATTCAATGCAGTCTCTTTTGCTTTTTCTGCCTTACCTTCTGCTTTGCCTTTCTCTTCTCCAATGGCGATGCCTCTCGCTTCAGCGTTTGTTTCTCGGCTTATCATGTTATTTTGTGCTTTGATATGAGCGTTATATTCGGCTCTGAAATCCTCGTCTGCGCTCAGTACTTTCAGTTCTTCGAGCGCTTCATGCAC
>BNWK01000117.1 GCA_025998775.1 Alphaproteobacteria bacterium
AGACTTAAAGAAAATTTATGCAATCATCTGCATCGCCAAACACAACCTCAAGTTCACAACGATGGTTTTCAAGCGCATCTCTTCCTTGCTTAAATTTATGTGAGTCTCCCGATTTTACTGTAACCACCAACACAATCCTTAGTTGAAATGCGCGTTAAACGTTTGTGTTTTTTGAAAAATCAAGCAATAAACACTCTCTAAGGCCTTCTCTTTTTTACGACTAATCATAAAATTCACTACCTTCAAAAGGCTTTTTAACATTCTTCAGGGACGACTATTTAAACTCAAAATTAACGGACAATGGCATATCTCCGAAATACCTCGAAAACTAAAAAATATTTTCGCGAAATTGAAAGTCGCCGTCCTAACTTGAGGCTGAGTTAGCGTTGTAAGTGCTGCTGTTATAGTCGCTTTGATTGGCGCTACCAAAACCACAAAGGGGCTTGCTGTACGATGTATTTTGGATGAAAACATGTAATGAACCAGGACGAAAGGTCACAGATAATGAATTCAATGCAGTTAATATATGTCATGATGATTTTCACGGTGAATGGAACTATGTCATTTCGCCTATAGAAAAGCAAGACACCTAGTTTATTTAGTAACAATTGCCAGGTGCGCTTTGCAATGAGTGCACTTTTACTAAGCAATCGTGACCAAACAAACTGGATGCATTACTTCCGTGTAGATGAAGTGACACAGGTTCATTTATGATGTTATCTGTCCATTTTATTCGACAATAATTCCTAATGTCGTTATACAACAACATAATATTAGTTTTTTCATTTTTCTCTCCTATATTCACAAAAAACATGCCACAAGTGTAGCAAAAAAAACGCCTTGTCAAAGGAAAATTTTTTATAATCTACAAAAAGTGGTTGAATCTTTTTAAGTCGCCTGCATGAAAGCGGCTACAGTAGTTTTTCCAGATCTTTTTGAGTTATGTCGGTTTTTAATTGACAGTTTCCATCATTGAATTTTTTCTGGAGTCTCTCAATCAATAAATCAGACAGTTTTTCTATCAACTGATTTTTTTGCTTAGCCACTTCCGCTTCCAGTTGAGCTTTCATGGCCGAATATGAACGAACATGCCCTCCTTCTTCATCACCGAAAGGATTGTAAATCGAAACGCGTGACGATGGACCGGTATATTTTCCCTTTAATTCTTTTATGTCTTTCTTTACGACCAACGTCTTCTTGGCGGCATTGGCCTTTAGTACAGCATCATCTTCTTCAACAAAATTACCTGAAGAATATCTACCTGTCTTATGCGGTGCAACTCGCTTTCCATGGGTTGACACTTCCTTAATATCATTTCTTATTGTAGCTTTTCCTACGATTCCTTTATCAACAGGAATTTGTGGCTCAAACACTGATGCTATTTCAGCATTTCGCGCAGCAGCTGCGTCAGCTTCTTCTTGAATTCTACGAGCTTCTTCATCTTCTTTTCGTCTTCGCTCCTCTTCTTCCTGAAGCAATTTTCTTTCCAGCTCCTGTTTTATGCGCAATTCAGCTCGTTCTTTTTCTTCTTTTATCGCATCCTGTACGACTTTTATGCGGGTTTCCAATTCTCTACCAGTAAGATTTCCGCTAGTGCGAGAATCCATTCCAACACCGGCTGGTCGACTTATTCCCGGAGTGCGTTTTTTCTTAACTTCGACGGTAACAACCTTAGATTTTCCATGGGAAAAACTCTGTCTAACCCTACCAGCTACATTATCAGAACTCTTGTTGACATCCGTGGCGCGAGATAAACTCAAAGTGCCTTTTTTTTCCTCTGCCATATGAACTATTATCTCCTGCTCCTGCCAATACCCTAATTAAACCAATGCTCTCTAGCTTTCATGATGATCTCATTGGCGGCGTCTACACCAAGATCTGGCAAAATCTCCACCAACTCATCAGCACTTAAATCAGCAAGATCATCTAACTTTACAATTTTACTCGTCGCCAATTTCAGCAGCATCTTATCAGACAACAGACCAATTGCCTTTATTTTTTTATCAATCTTAAGTTTTTTTAGCTCATTAGAAATTTCTATTTCTTTTTTAGTCATATACTTCTGAGCTCTAGAAATCAACTCGTCGGCCAGCCCTTCATCAAATCCTTCAATAGAAGAAAGTTCCTCTTTTGGAGTATTTGCAAGCTCCTCAATCTCAAAAAAACCTTCTGTAACAAGCAGATATGCTATAACTTCATCGCAATCAAGAGCTTCCATAAACGCTTTCGATCGCAGATGATATTCCTGATTTCTCTTCTCTGTAGCATCAGTTTCCGAGACGACAGTCACACCCCAACCTATAAGCATGGACGCCAAGCGAACATTCTGTCCACGCCTTCCTATGGCCAGACTGAGCTGACTATCCGGAGCCAAAACCTCGAACTTTCTGTTTTCTTCGTCCATGACGACCCTGGAAACTTCCGCCGGAGCCAGAGCATTTACGGCAAAGGTAGCCGGATCATCGGACCAGAGAACGATGTCTACTTTCTCGCCCTGCAGTTCTTGTATAATTGCCTGCACGCGACTTCCGCGAACACCAACGCAAGCACCAATCGGATCAACGCTTGTATCGGCGGTGTAAACAGCCATCTTTGCTCTACTGCCAGGATCTCTCGCGACAGCCTTAATTTCTATTACTCCATCGTAGATTTCCGGAACTTCCTGCCTGAATAATTTCGCTAGGAATTGCGGATGTGTTCTGGATAGAAATATCTGTGGCCCCCTGGTTTCCCGAGATACGTCAACTATATATGCGCGAACTCGATCCCCTACTCGAAAGTTTTCCTTCGGAATGAGCTGATCTTTCTTTATAACGGCTTCGGTTCGTCCTATATCCAAAGTAACGGAGCTAAACTCAGCGCGTTTCACAACTCCACTGATTATCTCCCCTACCCTTCCAATAAACTCGTCGTATTGTTTTTCCCTCTCGGCCTCGAATATCTTCTGGGTAATAATCTGACGACCAACCTGCGCAGCAACCCTTCCGAAATTTATTGGAGGCAATGTGGTGGATAATACTGACTCTACCTCAGCAGTTTCGTCAACCCGCCGAGCATCATCTAGAGAGATCTCCGTAAACTCATTCTCAACAATTTCCTTTACGGTCAGACATTTCAGAATGGAAACTTCTCCGGTTTTGCGATCTACACTGACTCTTATGTCGTGTTCATAACCATACTTCGAACGTGCAGCCTTTTGAATAGCCCCTTCCATGGCCTCCAAGATCTTTTCCTTGTCCAATCCTTTTTCGCGAGCAACCGCATCAGCAATCTGCAGCAACTCCGGTCCATAAAAACGAGAATCAGTTCGTAACGCAGTTGACATGTTCTAAATATCCTTTATCAAACCCATTCTAAAAACCCTCTTGACCGTTGCTTTTTTTACATCTTGATACGGAACAGCGATCTCTTCGTCGACAGTATCGCACCATTCCTTCAAATAGACAACCGCACCAGAGGAGTTTTGTTCAACTCGTAGTAACTTACCAGTAATTTTTCTCCTGTTGTGTCTTGGAGAACGCAATTCCAAAACAACTTCTCGATCCAAAAAACGAGAGAAATCACAAATATTATTAATTGGACGATATTCTCCAGGAGAGCTAACATTAATGTTGTACTTACCTTTTATGAAGTCTTCAACGTCGAAAATCGCAGATATAATGCGACTGGCTGCAACGCAATCATCAACTGAAACTGGCGCATTGTCCAGACGATCTATGTCTATGTCGACAGAAATCACCACCCCCGACACTATCCTCATTACCACAAGCTCATATCCCTTATTACCAAGTGGACCGCTTATGGCTGCAATTATTCTCTCGTTTAACGACAATCTAACTCCATGATACTAATACTGCCCAAAAATACAGAAAAACACTAAATTATGCAATCTTTATGTGGATAAACTCTCCCTGAAACGATTTATTTGGTGGTTGTACTGTCAACGCAATTTAGAAATGTCCGGTTTTGGGTGGCTGAACAAGTCCCACCCAGCCATCGCATTCTTTCAGCTTTTCAGAAGCAAAAGTTGGACAAAAATCCGGGTATTTTTCTCTTACAATTGCAAGAATATGTTGCTTGAATTCCTCCTTGAACGCTCTGTTTCCTCCGCGTTTACGGCTTCTAATTTCAGCATTATCTTCCGACATGCGCTCTAATAATCGCCTGATTTGACGTTCACTCAGTCCAAGCTGACATCCTGCCTCCGATTGCGTCAATTTGCGCTCTTTTACTTGGCGCAAGACATAA
>BNWK01000118.1 GCA_025998775.1 Alphaproteobacteria bacterium
TGGCTTCGCCTCCAAACGGAAAAGTATGCCGACTGTAATTGCAATGTTGAAGCTACCTCAGCAAGAGTAAACGCTCGTGCTGCAAGCACCGGCACGTTGGCCTCATATTTCAGTGTTGTTTACGGTTATCCACAGTATATTGTGGATAAGCTGTGGACAAATTGTGGATAACTAGAGTTATCCACAGCCATCCTGTGGATAAGCCAACTTATTAACGCATAATCGGACGACCTTTTTACGCATAATCGGACGACTTTTTACGCATAATCGGACGACCTTTTTACGCATAATCGGACGACCTTTTTGACAGAATTTTTCAATGAAAACAATAGGTTGCGAGGAAAAAAACTCTGCTTAGTTCTACAAGTACTAAACATATAGATAAACATGTAGATGCAAGCAGGTTTTTGTTAATTGTTAGCCACAGACTAACCAAAAAAAAGGAAGCTGGCTTGCGCCAGATTTTTTGCTCGCAGTCCCCGCTCGCATTTTCCTTCAGAGAAGATTGTGAAAATGATGTTTTCGTTCACCGAAGCCTTGTACATGATTCGGAACCAAAAGACGAATGATAAGCGTCAATTTTCGATATCTTTTAAATCGCGTCAGGATGCCTCTAAAACGCGTCAGGATGGCCGTAGGATGCATGTTAGGGCGAAACCGCATTATTGGACGACCTTACATCCACATCGTTCACGTGACGGATTTAAGGCGTCCTCGGCTCTTTTCTTTTTTCCAATATTTCTGCTGGAGGGCATCCAAATACCACTTGATGGACCAAAGTACCAATTTCGCCCTAACATGCATTCTACGGCCATCCTGACGCAATCTAGGGGCATGTTCCGCCGTCACGTTGGTGCGTGCCGCACATGCACTTACTCTTGCTGATTCCCTCTCGATTTTGCAATTACAGTCGGCATACCTTGCAGTTTGGAGGCGAAGCCATTAGTGCATGTGGTGCAACCACATCTCGCATATAATGCAAAAGGAGGCGAAGCCATTAGTGCATGTGGTGCAACCACATCTCGCATACAATGCAAAAGGAGGCGAGGTCATTAGTGCATGTGGTGCAACCACAATTCGATCCCATTGGGCCATAGAAAATAGTTTGCATTGGAGGGGTGATAATTCCTAAGGAGGGAATCTGGAAATTTATAGATTTTTATCATTTTAGTGGTCTAAAATATGGGGGTCATATTACTCAAGAGCCGTTAATCTCCGTGCAATATCAGCTCGATCATCCCTGAAAACAGGATGATTCCTGAGGTGCCAGGTTTCCTGACATGTTCCCAATAGGAGTCTAATTTTGTCAGCGGCATCCCTGGCGATATCTCTGGCTGCATTTCCAGCTGTGACAGCCATGTCTGCATACTCTTCTGCATCATAAAGAAGAACCCAAACGGATGGAGGGCGTGGAAATTCAGGATGAACAGCTGCATGAGCAACGTCCGCAGCAGCATCAGCCGCTGCATGGATAGCAGCCTCAGCGGCAAAAGCAGCAGCCTCATTGTTAGCTCTAGTATGGGCCGCAATAGCATTAGCTTCAGCCGCAGCAAAAGCAGGACTATCACCTATGGCTTTTGCTAGCTTGATGATGACATGTGATCCTATCCCTGCCAATCCATTATCGTATGCTGGATCCACTATCATTGCATCTGACGACGCAAATTTGAACGCACACAACGCCACCATAGCGATTTTTTCCATAATTGCCCCTCATATTTAAAGCATATTGTAACTATACAATGCGCGGACTTAATTTGTTGGATATTTTTTATAAAATAATTTTGTTTTGTTTTAAATTTTATAAAATATTGAGCTTTAAAATTGAAGATGGCTGGAATTTTAGATTGATGCGAGTCCTTGATCTAATTTTTCATTTCAGAACACAAGCCATCTTCATGCGTGTCAGAGAGCATTTATCCTTCTAAGAGCAATTTCTCTACGTCTAATGGCAGACTGCCGTCCATCACCAACAGGATTATCAGTAAATCTGCCTATAATATTACGGAAGATCTTAAGCTCATTAGCAGGACAGCGATCCAAGTATTCAATAGGTATACGCTTCAATTGGCTATTTATAATAATTTCCCCATTATACACAACACTACCATTATTTATATCACTCCAAAATACTGGCAACGTACACATAAACACAGAATGTGGAATCAACCGCAACTGACAGCTGTTAAGGCCATATGCAATGACCTCATTGTAAATTTTGGTCAAATAGGCGGCCTGCTCTACAAGGGATGGATGCAGCGTTCTAAAATCCGGATCATTATAGATAGCAAGACACGTGTCGGTTGACATTTTCTCAATTGATCCTCCATCAATACCATGACCTTGGGCCTCTCTAAACTCGTCTACAGCATCTAGTGGCTGATTTTTCAGAACGAGTCTGCGATACAGTACATTGCTTATACCCTCATTTTTTGCATCTACAGGAAATTCATTTCCATCGAGAATATGCACTAAATCTGCATTAGTTTCCCGTATGGCTCTGTTTTTAGGTAAATTTTCCCCCAGCTCATGTATGAACTCTCTACGATCTTTGAGCCGGAAATTTTCTTGCGCTACAAACAACGCTCTAATTTGTTCGTCAGCATTGCCAGCATTATTGACTGCACGAGCATTTTGAGCAACTGTCATAACCAAACGATCCGCATCAACAGCAGCAAAAGCAGCAGCTTTAGCAGTATTGGCGGCGACAACAGCCGCGGCAGTGGCAATAACAGCAGCCGAAGTAGCAGCAGTAGGTACTGCGGCATCAGCAGCAACGGCATTATCCGCAGCAATTCTGGCAAGAATCGCAGTAGTGTTAGCGTTAGCGGCAGTAGTGCTAAGCTCAAGAAAGCGAGTAAACTCAGCAGCGGTAGCTCTATCAGCGGCAGCATCTTTGGCGGCAGCATTATTCTTTATAACCTTTACAAGGTGCGCAAGTGTGAACATATTCATTCCAACCAATCCATTTTGGATGTTCAGCACATGATTTGACGCATCTGACGACACAAATTTGAACGCACACAACGCCATCGCAGCGATTTTTTTCATAATTACCTCTCATATTTAAAGCATGTTGTAACTATATGATGTACGAGATTAATTTGTTAGATATTTTTATAAAATAATAACGCTGTTATAATTCTGCAAATATTTGCAGAACATCAATGTATTGTATATAACGCACTATAACTGCACATACAATACAAGTGGTTGCACCACACGCCAGCGTGACGCTGGCCCAGTTTTCTTTTTAATTACCAGCGGCGATTGTATGCCGACTGTAATTGCAATATTGAAGCACCTTCAGCAAGAGTAAGTGGTCCTTGCAGGACACGCATTAATGGCTTCGCCTCCTTTTGCATTGTATGCGAGATGTGCTTGCAACATTGAAGCGGTTTCGGCAAAAGAAAACGCCAGTGGTGCAACCACCTTCAGCAAGAGTAAGCGCATGTGCGGCACGCGCTTGACATATGTCCATGTACATGTTACCATAGGTCTATAAAAACAATCTGGAGGAAATTATGCACATATCCATGACCGAATTCCGAAACAAAATGTTTCAAATAATGCCGAATCTAAAACCACATGAGGAAATCATTGTAACTCACAATGGTACAGACTCCTACGTTATCCGAAGAACAGCACTCAATCGTCGCACAGAATTTAACGCTGCACTATCATGCTGTCCAAAATTAAACATAACAGACGAACAGGTACTCGCCTTTAAAAATGATGGCCGCAAATGATTGTCGTAGACACATCGTTTGTCATAAAACTGCTGAAACAAGAGATTCCAGTCGAAATACTTGGCGAAGAAAGGCTTATGGCACCACAATTGTTTGATTATGAATTCTCTAATGTAATCTGGAAAATGGTAAAATTGTCGCATTTCCCAGCTTCGGAAGCTCAAAACTTTTTTAACGCAGTTGAAAAGCTCAACATAGAAAAATCTCCTGTGGATTTGTTGAGGTTATTTCATTATGCTTGCGCTACAGGACTTACCGCCTATGATGCGTCATATCTAATATTGGCCAAAAATAATCATTGCGCACTGGCTTCGTTTGACAAAGAACTGATAAAAATTGCGCAGAAAGAATGCGTGCCTGTGGTTGCACCACACGCATAAATGGCTTCGCCTCCAAACTGCAAGGTATGCCGACTGTAATTGCAATATTGAAGCACCTTCAGCAAGAATTAAGT